>JABHFC010000349.1 GCA_018676275.1 Gammaproteobacteria bacterium
GCATGGATTCCCGCCTGCGCGGGAATGACGACACAGACCTTTAGCGACACTCTCATTCACCAGTATGACTCGCTGAAGCGACTTATTCAGAACTTCCCCGAGTTTTATTTTTCCAGACGTTTATATTTCATTCTGTGTGGTTGTGCATCCTTGCCTTTTCGTCGAGTAAGATCTTCATGGTAATCACTGAAGTTCCCTTCGAAAAAGACAACTTCACTATCGCCTTCAAATGCCAGTATATGTGTCGCTATGCGATCAAGAAACCAGCGATCATGGGAAATAACCATGGCGCAGCCAGGAAAGGCGAGAATGGCTTCCTCCAGCGCCCTTAATGTTTCTACATCGAGATCATTGGAGGGTTCATCAAGTAGTAAAACATTTGCTCCCTGTTTAAGGGTGTTTGCCAGATGTAAGCGGCCTCGCTCACCACCGGATAAATCACCGACACGTTTTTGCTGGTCGGTGCCTTTAAAATTAAAGCGGCCGACGTAGGCACGGGAACTGACTTCGTAGTTCCCTATAAGTAAATTATCAAGTCCACCTGATATCGCTTCCCATACCGATTTATTATCTTCCAGTGTTTCGCGACTCTGCTCGACATAGGCAATATCAGCGGTTTCGCCAATACGAATATCACCGGAGTCTGCCTGTTCCTTTCCGGCAATCAATCGAAACAAAGTTGATTTGCCTGCACCGTTGCCTCCAATAATACCGACAAGTGCGCCCTGTGGAATTTTGAAACTGAGATCTTCAAATAATGTCTTGTCATCGTAACGTTTACTAACATTATTGAATTCAACCACCAGCTCACCCAATCTTTGACCGGGTGGTATATAAATTTCGTTGGTCTCGCTGCGTTTTTGAAAATCCTGTGAATTCATTTCTTCAATTCGCGAGAGCCTGGCTTTGCTTTTAGCATGACGTCCTTTCGGAGCGGTACGAGCCCATTCCAGTTCCTGTTTAATTGCTTTTTGTCGGGCGGTCTCTGCTCGTTCTTCACTCTCAAGTCTTTGTTCCTTATTCTCTAACCACTGAGAATAATTGCCTTCGAATGGAATGCCTTCACCTCTATCGAGTTCAAGTATCCAGCCGGCAACATTATCAAGAAAATAACGATCATGAGTCACAGCCACAACAGTGCCGTTAAAATCAGCAAGAAAGCGTTCCAGCCAGAAAACCGACTCCGCATCGAGATGGTTGGTAGGTTCGTCGAGTAATAACATATCAGGTCGGGAAAGCATCAGACGGCACAGGGCAACACGGCGTTTTTCACCACCTGACAGGTTTTCTATTTTTGCATCCCAGGGCGGCAGGCGTAGAGCATCAGCAGCGCGTTCAAGCGTGTTCTCCAGATTCTCCGCATCCCAGGCCTCGATAATACTTTCATATTTTTCCTGCTGCTTACCTAGGGCATCATAATCCGCATCTTCATCGGCGTAGGCAGCATATACGCCTTCGAGGGCAGCGATGGCATCCAGTGGCTCGCGTAAACCATCTTCTACGTTAGCTCGTACGTCCTTTTCAGGATCAAGCATCGGCTCCTGTGCCAGATAACCAACTTTGATATCAGGCATGGGTCTGGCTTCACCAATAATATCGGTATCAATACCGGCCATTATTTTCAACAGCGTTGATTTACCGGATCCATTTAGACCCAATACGCCTATTTTTGCACCAGGGAAAAAAGATAAGTAAATATCTTTTAGAATTTGACGTTTTGGCGGGACAATTTTGCCCACACCATTCATAGTAAAAACATATTGAGCCATGAAATATCTACCGTTTGTCTGTAGTTGAAGTTCTCAGAGGGACGCTATTCTATACGATATTTTAAAAGCAAACAGTAAGAGCTGTCTGTAGCTGTGGACAATTGATTAAGTCGCTAAAGCAGATGTTCGAACAGGCTATAACAACGACTCTGGCACCTTTAACTGAAAATCAACGAGCGCAATTGTATAAATTGTTAGATAAAATACCAGGTTAAACTATTTCAGAGCTCTAGTAAGAGCTTGTTTGATACAGGAATTAACACAATTAAGCTTAAAGCCAGCGCACGCACCGAAAGGATAATCTCAGAACCAATCGTACCGCTAATGGTGCGTCTGACAGGACCAATGATCTTGGCCATCCTTTCGATGATGTTGTTAGGCCTGGTAGATACTTTTTTCATTAGTTTGCTCGGTACAAAAGAACTAGCTGCCGCCAGTTTTGTCATGCCTATCTATATGTTGCTGGTAAATTTCGCCCTCGGAACTGGAATGGGCATTAGTTCTCTGACCTCGCGTTTAATTGGTGAAAACAATCTTGATGACGCTGCGCGTTTCATAACTGATTCGCAAATACTTGCCTTATTGGTATCAATCGTTATTGCTCTTTCTTTATATTTCTCTATTGATCAAATATTTGGACTGATGGGAGCCAACGATGAAGTAATGCCCAATATAAGGGGCTACATGCATATCATCTTGATCAGTGCACCTTTAGTAATTTTAAACTTTATTGGTAATAGTACTTTTCGTGCTATTGGTCATATTAAGGCATCTGCAATCTTGTCAGTACAATTATCATTCTTAAATTTAATTCTCGATCCTCTTCTGATATTTGGTCTCGGTCCATTTCCGGCGTTAGGAATGCCGGGAGCAGCACTTGCGACTGGAATAGCAGCATTGATTACCTGGTGTTGCTCATTTTATGTTCTCGCCTTTAAAGAACACTTGCTTGATTTCGCTTTACCGAAGATCGACAAGTTAATTACAAACTGGCGTAATTTATGCGCAATTGCTATTCCTGCTATTGGTGCAAATATGATGACACCACTCGCAGCAATTATTATGACCGCGCTTATTGCACGTCATGGCGCGGAATCTGTGGCAGGCTTTGGTGTAGGCGCGCGGATCGAGTCAATGAGTTTGATAATAGTGTTCGGATTGTCATCTACCTTACCAATGTTTATTGGTCAGAATATCGGGGCAGGTAGAGGCGACAGGGCTTACCAGGCTCTTATCCTGTGCTTGAAATTTGCCGTGGTCTTTCAGATTGGAGTTTATATCTTGCTACTGCTTTTCTCTCCCTTGATTACAAGCGGTTTCAGTGACAATCCGACAGTTATAAATGTAATTAAGATCTATTTGTTAATTTTGCCATTGACCTACAGTGCACACGGTGTAGTGATCCTGTCGATGGTGTCCCTGAATGTGTTAAAGCGACCACGGACTGCGCTGAAAATAACTATGATCAGGTTGCTGGCACTGTATTTACCGCTGGCTTACCTTGGATCAATCCTTTGGGGAATCATCGGTCTTTTTATTGGCGCTGCCTGTGGCAATGTAATAGCAGGCATAATCGCATTTCGTATTGTTAATAAAGTCTGTCATGAACAGGGTCTGGATAATCCAGAAACAAATCAATTAAAACCGCAGCACACTTAAATGTACTTGTCATATCACATATAAACAAAAAACCATGCAATAAAAATAACGGCTCAGTCTGGTTATAAGCATTAGAGTTGCACGGTTTTTCGCAGAGAAAATTTCTTACCATGATCTTGTGTGGAGCTATAATTTCACAAAGAATTTGATCTATGTCAAAAAAGCATAAATACAGCGTTTGACACGCAAACGTATATACATTAATTTGTCATGGCATTTATTAATAGAGGATTCAATTATGGCAAAAGTATCTACGAAAAAAGCAAAGAAAACAGCGAATAAGCTGGCAAAAAAGGCAGTTAAAAAAGCTGGTGTAAAGAAGAAAAAAGGTAAA
>JABHFC010000350.1 GCA_018676275.1 Gammaproteobacteria bacterium
AATTATATTGCTTGGAAAAAATTGAATTGAATTTTTAATCATTATGTTTTCATTGAATGTCAGTTGAATCTCTTATACTTATGGGCATTATTTTTATCGGTGTGATTTTGATTGTCTCGATTGAAGGTATCCATTGTCCATATTGGCAACTACCTCTTGGGCTTAGTTTATTAATTGGAAGCATAATCCTAAGCTTAATAGCGCCGGTTACTTGGATTGAAGTGGGGTTATCTTGGTTTTTCGGTGCCGGGACTGCTATCTTGGCTGTTATAGTTCGCACATACAAAGATAGCAGATGAAGTGATTATCGGCTTCTATAACAAGAAAACTATTACAAACTCATCACAAGGTAATTAATTGGAATCGCAATGCTTTACAGCTTTGTATGCCTTCGTTACGCTCATATTTGCATATAAATCCGTACGCATCGCGGTCCAATTATCACGATATTACTAATAAGGACTATTTTTGATGAAAGACTTAGTAGCTGATTTTGTTTTAATGAATACAGCAGGTCTTGTTCTACAACTGTGTGAAAAATACTACGATGAAAATGTACTAATGCTCAATAATGGCGTTGTATTTGCTAAATCGATGGAGGAATCTTACGAAAAGCAGAAACGATTCATTGGCTCGGTGAAAGAGTTTGATGTGAAGTTACTCTCGTCAAAAATAGAAGGAAATATATCCGAGCTTATTTTTCAATACAAAATGACTGGCGAAGACTCTGAAATAAATGAGTTCACGGGGAAGCATATTCAAACATGGAAGAACGGTAAGATAATTAGAGAAGAGTATTATCCTATTGAAAGAACATAATAAGATGGTCAGCCCGCCGAGGTTATTCATATTCTCGCTTTTAAAAAATATTGGTTGAGCGGGTTGTTACAGACTTTATGTATTAACTAAATAAACAGCGCCACGGAAAAAGAAAGATGACGTTTTGTATTTTCTGTCTGGAATTTTACATGCTTAGGGTGCTTAAGTGGTTATTATTCTAATTCAGCAGGTAGTAATTATTTCTTCTTTAAACCTCAGACACTCGTTTTCGACAATAGCTCTAATCACATAGATTTCCATTGCCTGGGTGCCGAAATTTTTATAATACAGAAACATGTTTGTATCATTAAGAGTATAGCTGCTTGATAGTGAACCATTCTTATATTGAGTGAACGAGTGATTATGGTACAGGTCTGTTGATCTCATGATTGACAAATGATGAGTATGGCCACAGAAGACATGTTCTATATTATTTTCCCTTACGAATTCGACAACGAATCTGGAATTAAAAAGCGGGTCTGAATCAGTGTCCAGGATGGAGTGGTGATTTAGAAGAATTATTCTATCGTAATTGGCTTTGCTAATTGTATGAGAAAGGGTTCTCAATATTTCCTTATCTACAAAACCGTTGTCTTCATAGAGTGAGTTGGAGTCGAGGCATACTGCCAGGACGGACTCGCCATCTATCGTGATGTTTTTAAGAAAATTGATGTCGGTAAAGTGTTCTTTTATCCCGTTGGTGTTTCCATCAAGAAAAATATTTTTCTTTCTACAATTTTCACGATTTAATGGACGAATGACTTCTATGTCGTCGATATACTGACGAAAATAATCAGCACTGCGCATATTACGTTTGTCATGATTTCCGGTAATTGAAATTATATGTTGGCAATTAATTGACTTCAAAAAATCCCCGGCGGCTTCAAATTCATTTTCGAGAGCATCCGTCGTATTGTCGCCCGTGTTGATTACAATATCAGCCGCATAGCTGTTTAATTTCTCTAACAACAATTCACTTTTCCCGAGCCAGTGACGAGGGCCAAAGTGCATATCTGAGATGTGTAGTATATTCATTATTCTTTAAGCATACCTTTTTCATTGAGCAGGAGAGTTATGCCCACTAAGCTATATCCAGGATTATCATCATTGGGATTCGTATCAAAGTCCACAGAGTAAAAAACTGTACATTGCTGAATATTTATTTTTTGATTGCCAGTCATTAACATATACACATACTATACATAACTTGAGGCTAACCAGGGTTTGCATAATGAATAAATTTCTAATTTCTTTTTACGGGATTGTTGCTTATCTTGTTGGTTTAGGCGGTCTGACTGCTTTTATGTTCTATATGGGTAGTTGGAGTTTTCTTCCTTTACACATCAATTCACGAGTAGTGGATAGCATTTCGATGCAGGCTATCATGATTAATTTGTTAATCCTGATTTTGTTTGGTTTACACCACAGCATAGCCGCACGTCCTCATTTCAAAGAATGGTTAGCTCAACTTATTCCTGCTGCGATAGAACGCAGTAGCTACGTCTTAATTTCAGGCCTGTTTATGTGCGCTATATGCTTTTACTGGCAACCATTAGCAGGTATGGTCTGGAGCACAGATAATGCCACTGTCGTTCTGACCTTGCAGGTCATTCATGTGCTTGGTTGGCTTGTAATGGTAGCCGCTACCTTTGAGATCGATCACTTCCACCTGATGGGGCTTAAACAGAGTCTCTCCATGAATCCAGTCGAAGACGGCGAGCTGAAAGAAAATTTCCTTTACAGTATTGTTCGACACCCTATTCAAACCGGGATTTTGATAGGCGTATGGTCTACAGCAAATATGAGCATGACCCAGTTCATTCTCTGCATATGCCTTACCATTTATATCCTTATTGGACTTCATTTTGAAGAAAAATCCCTCGAAGCCTACTTTGGCGACACCTATCTGGATTACAAAAAAAGGGTACCGGGTATTATCCCGTTTTGGCCGTGTAAAAGATGAGTTTGGCTTTCATAATAGATATGAGCTTATATTGGGTAACATTAAAAATATTTCTTTCAACTAAATGATTAAGGAGTAGAAAATGACATTATCCAAAAAACTAGGCGCCGAATTCATTGGAACATTTTGGCTCGTACTAGGGGGGTGTGGTAGCGCGGTGCTTGCAGCAGCATTTCCTGAAGTTGGTATTGGCTTGCTAGGTGTTTCTTTAGCTTTCGGGCTTACTGTACTAACAATGGCCTTTGCTATCGGTCACATATCTGGCTGTCATCTTAATCCTGCAGTCTCGCTTGGACTTTGGTCGGGCGGAAGGTTTTCATCCGCTGAACTGGGTCCTTACATTGTTGCGCAGGTTGCAGGCGGTCTTGCCGGAGCAGCTGCACTATATGTTATTGCTACAGGTCAAGCGGGCTTCGATGTAACCGCAGGGTTTGCATCAAATGGTTATGGTGAGCATTCACCTGGAGGATACAGTCTGATTGCAGCCTTAGTGACTGAGATAGTGATGACATTTATGTTTCTAATGATTATTTTGGGCGCTACAGATAAACGGGCGCCGCAGGGTTTTGCTCCTATAGCTATTGGTCTCGGTCTTACTCTTATACATCTTATTAGCATTCCTGTTACGAACACATCAGTTAACCCTGCGAGAAGCACGGGTGTTGCAATATTTCAGGGAGACTGGGCAATATCTCAGCTATGGCTCTTTTGGCTTGCACCTATCGTAGGAGCCATCTTGGCTGGTGTTGTTTATCGATGGTTTGAATCAGAGACTAAAGCCTGACAATCAGCTGTAACAGACAATTCGAAGCGGCACTTATCTTGTTTTCGCAAAAAGTGCCATTTTGAATTGTTGCTGAATAAAACGTCGGACAAATAAGAGAAATTAGATGCTGATTATATTCACAGAATTGGCTGAAGATTCAGGAGTGACCTATCATCGAAAAGTGGATGTGTCGTAGAATAAAAGATCCTGAAAAATCAGTCAGCCAGTTGCAGTTTTTCATAATGACTCTTCGCGATTATTGGATTCTCGCGGACGCTAGCTTTCCTTGAAACTGAAAGTTGTTCAATAATCAGATATCCATGAATAAAAAATACAAGCTTCGTATGGACCGAGTGCTCCAGTATATTGAGGCCAATCTGGCCAAAGACATTGCACTTTTAGAAGTAGCAGAAGTAAGTTGTTTTTCGGTATATCACTTCCATCGTATTTTCACGGCCATCATCGGTGAGACAGTCCATGATTACATAGTGAGGCGACGGTTAGAGCGAGCCGCCAACTGTTTGATATTCAAAACCGATCTTTCAATTACCCAGGTGGCGTTAGAAAATGGATTTTCATCCAGCGCCAATTTTTCAAAAGCAGTGAAACTTTACTTTGGCTTTAGTCCTTCTGAAATAAGAAATCCAGATAAAATTAAAGATAGCAAGATTGGAAAAATATATAGCAAGTATGGAAAAGTATTTAGCCCATCCGATTTGTATCCTACTCGCATCACCAATGAAGTGATGAATAAAACCCATTTAGAGGATGCAAAAATGAAAATTGAAGTAAGAGATTATGACAGCCAGCGTGTATGTACTTTGGCTTCACAGCGAGGCTATGAACCGGAAGCAATATATGAGGCCTGGGATAAGCTTATAGATTGGGCGACTAGCAATGGAATAAAGAAAGAAGAACAAAAGCGCTTTGCTTTTGCTTTTGATAATCCAACAATTACGCCAATTGACAAGTGTCGTTATGATGCTTCTATAGTGATTGGCAATAACATAATAGTTAACACGCCTTTTGCAGAAGCTGAAATACCGAAAGGTAAGTATGCTGTGCTTTATTTTAAAGGTACTCCGGAAGAAACAATTAAAGCACAACTGGGTATCTATTCTGACTGGCTGCCAGATAGTGGATTTGAGCCAGATAATTTTCCTATGCTGGAACATTATTTGAATGATGCGAGAGTTGATGGTTATATTGAAATGGAAATTCACGTTAAACTTAAGGAAGTTTAGTTGCTGTACATGCAGTGCGTAAACTAACAAAGCCAGTCAGGCGCAAAACAAGGCTTCTGCTGGCGGTATAAAGAGGATTGATTGGAGGAATATAAATTAACTATCAATTTCACAAAAGACTCGCCGTCATGATGTTTGCGCCCTTTAGTTTTTTATCAGGTAGTGCTTGCGCAATTGTCTTTGGGACTGCTGATCCGGGACGGTTCAATTGAGTACCACTAAACGAGTGCTGTTCGTATGTGTTGAGAATGCAAATCGTAGTCAGATGGCTGAGGCATTTGCTCGGATACTAGGAGGAGGGTTCGTCGAAGCATACAGCTCCGGGTCTCGACCATCGGGAAAAGTAAATCCGAAGGCAATTGAGGCCATGCAGGAATTAGGATATGACTTATCGGTTCATGGCTCCAAATCGCTCGAAGAACTTCCGGATGTTGAATTCGATTTCGTCGCCACTATGGGCTGCGGGGACGCTTGCCCCATGGTGAAGGCCAGACAACGAGTCGACTGGTCTATTCCTGATCCGAAAGCTCTGCCTCCAGAGGAGTTTCGGGTGGTTCGGGACTTGATCCGGGATAAGGTGCAAAAGACCTTGGACGAGCTGGGTGTTCCGACAAACGCTGTCTAAAAAATGTATGTTGCCAGATTGTTGTGTTGCGCTTTGCAATTTGGCTTTGAAGCGAAGTGTCAGGCTGCCAATAAGGCATCATACCAACTGAAATATAAGGACTAAGAAAATGACTGATAATAAATTAGGTGGTACATGCGCATGCGGAAGTGTCGCATATGAGATATCGACACCGTTTCAATTTTTCCAATACTGTCATTGCAGTCGCTGCAGGAAAACATCCGGAGCGGCACATGCTGCTAATATTCTACTGACTCAAGAACAATTCACTTGGACGAAAGGTGAGGAACTGGTGAATCGTTGGGAACATCCTGACGCAGAGCGTTTTTGCAATTCATTCTGTACAGTCTGTGGCTCCAAATTGCCCTGGCTTACTCGTAGTGGAGAGAGTTATCTTGTTCCAGCTGGAACCCTGGATGATAGCCCAGCAGTCTCACCAGAACGGAATATTTTCTGGAAATCAAAAGCCGAATGGTATCAACAGGTTGGTGAGCTCCCAATCTTTGATGAAAGCCCGGTATTGGCAAAATGAACACAGCAGGAAAGGCTGGCAAGAATCTCCTGCCCGACTGAACTTGAGGCATGCGCTATATGTCGGGAGAAATCAGGAGATCGTTGAAAACTACTATTTTTATACTTTATCTTTAGTAGTATGGAGTGAATGAAATTAGCAATAATAGAGTTTCTACATTTTAGATTGAAATAATCACTTTATCTGCTTGAGGAATAATTATGATTGAAAATGAAGACACACATTACAAATCGATAGGTTACATTTTGTGGATATTTGGCTTTATGGGTTCACATAGATTTTATTATGGACGGCCGATCACAGGAACAATTTATTTCTTTACTCTCGGGATATTTTTTATTGGCTGGATTATTGATTTATTTCTTATTCCGGGTATGGATAAGGAAGCTGATCATCAGTATTCCGCTGGCAATAAAGATTACAACGTCAGTTGGATATTGCTGACTTTTCTTGGCATGTTTGGTGTGCATCGATTTTATCTGGGCAAATGGGTAACCGGTCTAATCTGGTTTTTTACCGGAGGACTGTTTTTACTGGGATATCTTTACGATTACTGGACCCTGAACGAACAAATCGATGAAGTTAATAATGCTGTTTAATAGCTTGCTACGTATAAAGGGAAAAGATAAACATGACAGATAAAACACTTTACGAACGCCTGGGTGGATACGATGGCATTACCGGTTTTGTTGAGAATTTATTACCTCGATTACAATCAGATTCACAATTAGGTCGATTCTGGCAAAACAGGGGCGATGATGGTATCAAAAGAGAGAAGCAACTATTAATTGATTATCTTTGCTCGAATGCAGGAGGTCCAATCTATTATACGGGTCGCAACATGAAATTATCACACGAGGGAATGAAAATAAGTCAAAGCGACTGGTCAATATTCCTCGGACACGCAGGAGATACAATGAGTGCACTTAGCGTGCCTCAACAGGAATGCGATGATGTGGTTGCATTTGTGTTAAGTCTTAAAGACGATATTGTTGAAGCCTGATTTTTCGTCAATTCAAGCTAATCTTAACTGCTGAAAATGCACTGGGAAAAAGACGGTTATCATTTGACGGATAAGCAGGATCAGCTTGATGTGGTTCGAACACAGGCGTTACTTGGCGAAACTTATTGGGGTGTGAGACGACCTCTCGAGGTTGTTGAACATATGGTCAAAACATCCCTTTGCTTTACCCTGCTTAGTAACAAGTTACAGATTGGATTTGGTCGAGCTGTAACAGATACAGTTACCATGTCATGGATTGCTGACATTGTAATTTTGCCGGAATTCAGAGGCAAAGGGCTTGGTAAGTGGATGATGGAATGTATCGTTAATCATCCTGATATCCGTGATACTCAAAAAGTACTACAAACTCGTGATGCCCATGAATACTATGAAAAATATGGTTTTTCACGAAATGCAGCCCTGATGAGTACAGAAGTAGATGGTTTATAATAAATAATTTCACAATACGTAATTATTTATACTTGTGCTTATGCAATAGGAAATGAGGGTCTAACTCTTATAATCTCCGTTTCGATTAGGCTAATCCTTGTATCGCTGGTGTTATTGAGTAATCGTAATAAATCAATAATTTTGATTAACTCCCAGTCCATTAACGCAACGATGCTATGCATGGCAATCAGTGTTTTGTCTACCGAACTATCAGTTCCAGATTGCATATTTTGCAATAACTCCCTGGCTTCCTTAAAGCCCCTTGTTTCATAAGCGTATAAAATATCGATGCTATTTTCTTCGGCGGTTGTATTTCGCGCCACTGGCGTATAGCCAAGCTGGGTAATCATCGCTTCCGCCAGCTTCCAGACTGACCAGGGGTTTTGCCCTGTCACCAGGTTTCCATCTACGCTAATCTGCTCAAGATACCTCGGGCCGGGGTTAAAATTTGCACCATTAGAAACCAGTTTATCTTCCAGTAAGAATGGAAAAATATTTCTGGCTTCTGGAATCAAAAAAAGTTCTTCGTTATTGGTAAAGGCACTGATGGTTTTGTTTTCTATCAGGAATGTGCCGTCATCAAGGGTGACGTTTACTAAAGCTGCAGGACCGTGGCAAACAGCACCGATAACCCCATTTGATTTGTCGATAGTGCGAACGATATCCTGTATTGCAGTACTCTGCGGAAAATCAAACATAGCACCTTTACCACCGACAAAGTAAATGGCTGCATACTCAGAAGCAGAAATCTGATCAAGAGCGATGCTATTTTTTACCTTGGCCTGTGCGACAGGATCATTTAGAAATGCGTAGTCGAATGCCCCCATATCATCACCATCAATTACAACGGGTGGAGAACCACCTTCAGGACTGGCGATATCCACTTCAAAGCCATTCGCGCTGAAAACATAATAGGCTCGGGACAACTCCGTTAATTCATACCCTGTAATTTTTCCACTGTTACCCATGACATTGGTGCTTGTAACAACAGAAAGAATTTTGCCACGAGATTGGGAAACACCTTGTTTAAGGTAATCCAGATCTTCCATCTTGGTCATTCGAAGGTTCTTTCTGCTTTCTGAGTCTGGTAGGTGACTGAAAAACCAGAAGCCAAAAGTTGTAATGGAAAGGACTAATGTCAGTAGTGCTATGAGTGTTTTTTTCAACATAATAATTGCCTCGGTTAGATTGGCAATTATATTAGTGAGGGAGAGGTAAAATGGATGTGAAATCATCCATTATTTTTGATTTATTTACCAGGGTTGGAAAGTCTTATAGAAAAACTGAAGCTCTCGTTTTCTGATTCTATTTTGAAACTCCAGTTCAATGACTCGATTATCCGACTGACTAAATAGAGACCTTGGCCGATACCTTCACTATTAGATCCCTTTATATTGGGTTGAACAACATTCTGCGACACGGATTTGTCTGCCGGATTTGCAAATATCAATTGATGGTTTTCCAATCGTATTGTTAAAACAGGCTGACTTGCGTGTTCGATAGCGTTCTCGATAAGATTACGTATCAATAGATTCATCAGCTGAGGATTAGCGGAGATCTGAAAATGATCAGGTATCTCCAGGTTAATCTCAAAATTCCCGGCATCAAGTTTGTGATGAATACCGAGAATAGTATTTTCCAGTAATGGTCTGAGTAACAAGGTTTCTGCCTGCAGAGATTCTGCTCTTGCCAAGGTCAGCAGGGTACTTACAGTCTGGTCCATTTTGATAACAGAGGCATTCAACTGATCCAGATCTTCGTCAGTCCATGGACGTTGCTGTCCTAGCGCCAATGTGTTCTTCATTACAGTTAAGGGAGTTCTCAGCTCATGACTCACATCACGGGTAAATTCACTTTCGCGTTTCAATGCACTTTTCAGTTTGTTGAAACTGTTTTGAATAGTGAGAGCCAGATATCCGATTTCATCGTGAGACTGGGCAGATGACAGACTAAGCGGATCGTTTTGCACCTGCTGAGCCATGACCTCGCCAGCAAGTGTCTGTACAGGCTTTGTCGTACGTCGGGCTACAAGATAGGCGAGGCAGATCGACAATACCAGGCCAAGTATAAGTACTGCTGCCAGCAAAAACAGAATGTCGTTGGGGACGTTCGTCACAACCAGAAGTGGTGTAACTTCAGCTACCAAAAGCGGGCGCTCGGGGCTGTTAATTTGCAGATACTGAATGTGGTAGTGAACACCGGAATCCGTGAATACTTCTCGCGTTGTTGGTCTATTAGCAAGTGCTAATACTACAGCTTCAGGCGCTTCATCTGCACGGGTGTAAATGCTCATGTAATCCACGCGTGGTGTAGTGATGTCGCCAGTTACCTGATAGCTTCTTTCAAGATACCCTGCCTCCAACGCTACAACTCTTTCAAGTACGGTGTCTTCTACTACGTAGGCAACGAGGATGCAGACAACGGAGTACAGAAGTGACAGCATTAATGCAAAGCTTCCAAATATCAGAAAGACTTTGCGTTCGATACTGTTATTAATCTTCATCAATATTATCCAACCTGAA
>JABHFC010000351.1 GCA_018676275.1 Gammaproteobacteria bacterium
ATTTCGTTACTACCCCAATATCGCCTTTCGGATGAAGATGGGCCTGGTCCTGCTTGCTGGTCTGAATGTACTTTGGTTCCATTTAGCGGTATTCCCAAAGACAATTAAAATGTCCGCCGAAGAAAAAGCGAATAATGTAGCGAAAATAGTAGCAATATTATCGCTGCTTATCTGGTTCGCAGTAATAGTACTTGGAAGGATGATTCCTTACGTAGAAGAGTAGGGTATAGCTACTGAGTAGGCACTCATTTTACATCTTTCTGGTGGCCAACTAGGGGGGTGGTATCTAATAAGTTAACGTTAATAATCGATATGCACGATAATAACACTTTCCCATTTACGGTGTTTGGGGTGTAACGGTTTACTACTCTGAATACCGCGAAATTACGCAATGTAAGTTATAAAACTTTCCCATTAATGGTCATTTACGAGAAAGTGTCCTTTAACCAGCTTCTCGATGTTATTACTCGATATGACACTCATATTTATAAGATTAACTTATCAGAAGTCTCTCTTGATATTTAGCTCAATTTGGCCTCATATGCTTTGACGGGAAACAGCTATGGCTTTAATGACCAAGGAAAATTCGCTCGATATTATCAGGCGAAATTCGGCCAACTGCCTTCTAATACGAAAGGCTAAAGACGTCTCTCATCTAAGATAATAATTTATATCTAACATTATTTTAGTGTACTCCCGGCATTATAATGGCGAAATCAATTCACTGGCAGAAGTGCCATTATCTCTTATATTTTTTCCTTGCCCTCACTCTGTGCCTTCAAATAAGTATCATACGGATAAAAAAATCTGAACATACTTGCAGCGATAATCAAACCCAAGGTACAAACATACAGAATCCCATCATAATTTCCATGTGTATCGTAAGCATTTCCTACAACATACGGTCCTAAACCGGTTCCAAATATATAGGCAGCAAAAATACAGCCAAAAATAAGGCCAAATTGCTTTACGCCGAAGTAACGACTCGCCAAATACCCCATCAAATCAATTTCAGCCCCTATTCCTAAGCCCATCAGTGAAGCTGCAATAAAGGCGAATACAATATGGTTTCCACATATCAAGGTGATTAATGCCAAAGCAGATAACATAAGTGTATAAAAGGCAACATGTGGGGCAAAATATCGATCAAGTAGGAAACCAATCATCACCCGTGCTACTGCCATACTCATACCCATTGTTGATGCAACTAATGTTGCGGTATTCACGGAAATACCTTTATCAATTAACATAGGGATCAATTGTGAAAGAATACCGGTTAATGAAGATGCCACTAGTACAACGGATATCACTAGTAACCAGAATATACGTGTTTTAATTGCCTGTTTAAATAGAATTGATGGTTGTTCTTCCGTTACCGCATCATCAGTCTTTGTCGTTCTAGCATCCCCCCCATCCATCAATAAACCGACGTCTTCAGGTCTGTTTTTTATAAGTAAATAAACGCACGGTAAAATGATACACAATAGATAAACGCCAAGTGCTTGATAACCGTAATACCAAGGCCCACTTTCGAGTACCCAGTTAACCAGTAATGGAGTGATCGCAAAACCGAGGCCTGAACCAGAAGCTGTAATACCAATAAATAAGCCACGACGACGATTAAACCAATTAGAAATTACGTGAACATAAGCTACGGTGTTGGTTGGACTGCCCAAGAATGCTATTACCATAATAAACAGATAAAAGTCTCTTAGGGTAGTGATGAATAATGGTCCGATGAGCAGAGCAAGACCGAAAAGAGTTAGTGAAAAAAGCAGGCTGCTTCTTGGTCCAAATTTATCAATCACCATGCCTGCAAGTGGAATGCTTAACGCAGAAGTTATTGCTGAAAATGTCAAGGCTAATGAAATTTCACCACGTGTCCATGCAAATGTCTCTTCAAGTGGTTTGATTAAGACACCTAGACTCGAATAGATGATTTGACCAGAGTTTCCAATCATACCAATAACGCAGCCTACTACGATAGACCAGACAAATAGTAGAGGATATTTTCTTTGCATATTTTCTAAATAGATTCCTATAGATAAGCTGTCAATTTTACCTATGTATTTTTAACTTCAGTCATGCATCATACATTTTGACGACTTACAGTGTTGATAAGTAAAAATTGCAATTTTTTATAAAAATAGAGCTAAAATAATCTAAATTGAATTATATAGTACACTTATAATAAACATAGCTCGTTATTGTTATCTTGAAAAATTAGTAATAAAAAATGCAAGTAAAAAAAGAAGAAGTGCGGCAAGCAATATTGAAGAGTGCAAAAAAGCTGTATTCGAAAAATGGCTATGCCAACACTAATATGAATGCAGTAGCGAAGGATGCCAACACCTCCACATCAAACTTATACGTTTATTTTGATTCAAAACTTGAAATTCTTTATGAGGTGTATACACCCTGGTTGATAGAACACATGCGTAATCTTGAGAAAGAAGCAGATAATATAATTGATTCAACTGAGCGATTTGAATTTATATTGAATTACATATGGAAAGTTATACCGTCATCGGACAAGGGTTTTGCAAACAACTTTATTCAAGCATTATCAACCCTTCGCCCGAATGAGCAATATAATCGTGAGTTACTTTTCTGGTTTGAGGAATATATTTCGCGTTTAATCGAACCTTCAATAAAGGAGGAGTATAAAAAATATATAGAAAATAATACATTAGCCCATATCATCAGCATGACATTTGATGGCTACGTTTTGAATTATCGATTAACCAAGTCTAAATCAAATCGCTATGATGCTGATCGAGCTGATGAGATCATTCAGATCTTGTCAAAACTCCTCATACGATAGTTAAAAATAGAATTAAGTAACTTCGAATTCGATTTTCGGAATATTGTATATTCAGTTGTGGGTATTTTGTTGAACTGCGTCAATAGAGGTATGGGATATAAAAACACTTATTTTTAGTGTCAATGACAACAGCCTTGAAAGAAAAATTTTAAGAATACCGTTTAGTTATGCCCCTGATTAAAGAAAAACTCTATTTGATTAAAGATGCCTACAAGCAATTTGTATATCTGAATGAATATTGAAAAGAGCTTTATAATTTCCGCGCCCAAACAACATGTCTGGGATTTTATTACCTGCCCTGAGAAGGTCAGCCCTAGTATTCTAGACTGCCAGAAAATAGAAATTATGAGTGAAGGAATATACCAGGCAAAAATGAGCATAAAAGTGGTGCCGATTAGTACAAGTTTCATTTTAAATAAAGAGTTTGTTATTAATTTTTGCAAAAATTTGGAATTGGAATCAGTTTGCACATGAACTATGTCGAACCCTCTTCAATTACCGAACTCATGAATTACGTAACTACAGTAGAGGATTATAGGTGCCTTGCCGGGGGGGCAACATTGGTGGCGATGATGAATGTCGGATTAGTTGAGCCGGAGTTACTTATCAGCTTGCATAAACTGGATGAATTAAAGGGAATGCGGATTGACCAAAATGTTATCCGCATTGGTGCGATGACCACGCATACAGCAATTACAGATGAAGACAGATTGACAGGCAACGCATCGCTTGTGCGCTCGGCGGCCGGACAAATTGCTCATTCTGCTGTTCGAAACATGGGCACTATTGGCGGAGCAATAAGCCATGCAGACCCGTCAGCTGATTTTCCCGCGGCTTTAACAGCGGCGAATGCCACGATTGAAGTGCTGGGACCTTCTGGCCGACGTGTAATCCAAATCGATGATTTTTTCGTGAATTACTTGGAAACATCTTTAACGGAAAAGGAGATAGTAATGGCTATTATGGTTCCACTCTCACCAGCAGATGCAATAGGACATCATCTTAAATTCAGCCGGGTTGATGGAGATTATGCGACGGTATCGGTCTCTTTGGCACTAGCAATGGAGGGAAGAATTTGTTCTTATGCGCGAATAGCAGTTGGTTCCGTCGCTGCCGTACCTCTACGTCTTAAGGAAGCCGATGACATATTAATTGGCTCAAATTTGGAAGAAAGTGAAATTGCCAGAGCGAGCGAATTACTGCTGAAGTCGAGTGATCCTATAGATGATGTTAGAGGGAGTAGCAGTTACAGGAAGTTTTTAATACCACGATTGATACGACAGGCTGTGTTGCAATCAAAGAAAGAGCTAAGTTACACATGATGGAAACTATCAGCCTGACGATAAATAATGAAGTCCACACAGTTCTGATCGAAACGCGGCAAACTCTGCTTTCTGTGTTACGCGATAAATTATTTTTATGTGGAACCAAAAATGGTTGTAATCATGGCGTCTGCGGGGCATGTAACGTACTGGTTGACGGTAAGGCCATGCGTGCCTGTCTTTTGCTGGCCATAACTTTGCAGGAAAGAGAAATAACAACCATCGAGGGTCTATCAGAAAACGGAGAATTAAGCCTGTTACAAAAGGCGTTTGCAAGTCACCAGGCGTTTCAGTGCGGTTTCTGTACCTCAGGAATGCTTATTTCTGCTACGGCCTTACTCGATCATGACTCGACACCTTCAATAAGCAAGATACGACATGAACTAGGCGGCAACATATGTCGTTGTACGGGTTATGTACAGATAATTGATGCAGTGAAATCTGTATGTGAAGGAAAAACGGATTGCACGTAAAACAGGATGGGTCCAAATACGGGGTTGGCATTTCGATGCCACGCAGGGAATCCTATGAGAAGGTAAGTGGGAGCGCTGTCTACACCGATGATATGGTGCTTCCGGGTATGCTCTACGGCGCAGTGCTTGGTTCTGACTATGCTCACGCCCGAATAAAGTCCTATGACACGAAGGCGGCAAAGGCACTGAAAGGTGTCAAGGCGGTCATAACGGCTGCCGATTTTGATATGCAACGGTGTGGCATGTTAATTAAAGATGAGCATCCGCTTGCCAGGGATAAGGTTCGATATATAGGTGAGCCGGTTGCTGCGGTCGCGGCAATTGACATGGCCACCGCTAATTTGGCAATGCAGTTAATTGAGATCGAATACGAAGAGCTTGATGCGGTATTTGATGCGGAAGAGGCCATGCTGGAGAATGCTCCCATTCTCCACGAAGAACGAGATTCCTATGATGGTATCGTAGCATCACCTGGGTTACACAATGTTGCATCGTATACTCGTTGCCAGGAGGGTGAGCTTGATGTCTGGGAGACTTGTGATGTTATTGTGGAAGGTGTTTATGAGACACCAGCCCAAGAACATATGTACATTGAACCATGCTCGACAATTGCAGATATTGATCCCATGGGCAAAGTCACCGTGTGGTCCTCTCAGCAAAGTGTATTTATTCCCAGGCAGCTTACGGCAGAAGCACTAGGTATTCCGATGACCAAATTGCGATTTATAACACCCCAAGTTGGTGGTGCCTTTGGTGGCAAATGTGGTGTCACCAATCAACCGGTTACAGTTGCCTTGGCCTTAGCTGCCAATGCCCCTGTAAAGCTGACTTACACGAGATCTGATGACATGATTATGAACAAATCACGTCATCCAAGCCGAATCTATATGCGAACAGGCGCCGATTCGAGTGGCAAATTGATAGCCCGCGAAGCGAAAATTTATTTTAATACCGGCGCGTACGCTGATGAAGGACCACTCATCGGGTCAGTAGCGACTTTTTTTTCGCGGGGCCCCTATAAAATTAAAAATATGAATGTTGAAACATGGTGTGTGTACACAAATCGTACCAAGGCAGGTGCGTTTCGTGGTTTCGGTGTACCTCAGGCCACATTCGCCGGCGAATCACAAATTGACGAACTTGCTGAAAAATTGAATATGGATCCATTCGACCTGCGAATGAAAAATATGGTCGCTACGGATGACAAGTGGTTGGGTGGTCAAAATATCGACCATGGAACTTTGCCAGGTTGTCTCAAAGCCGTATATGAAGCTTCAAACCTGAGGGAAAGACCGAAACAACAGAAACTGGACAATAATAAATGGCGTGGCATTGGTGTGTCGACATCAGCGCATGTCTCTGCGGTGCTAAGTGCAAGTGCTGTTGTCAAATTAAACGAAGACGGGACAATCACCATAAATACTGGAGCCGTGGATATTGGAGAGGGGGCGGATACTATCCTCAGTCAAATGGCGGCTGAAACTCTCGGTTTACATCCCGATGACATTACTTATACCTGCACTGACTCCGATACTTCGCCCTACAACTACCAGACCGCTGGCAGCCGAACAACATATGTTGTCGGAACCTCTGTCACTCAAGCCAGCGTCCAGGTACGTAACCAGATTTATAAACATGCCAGTGAAATGCTCGAATCCGCAGAATCTGATCTTGAAATATTGCCTGGTAGCTTTGTGGGTGTTAAGGGAAGTCCGGACGCCAGAATCCCATTCTCAGCAGTTGCCGGCAGGGCTTTGAATCAAGTGGGAGGACCAATTGTGGGTATGCACAGCTGGCTTTACCACAACACTCCCTTCGACAAGGAGACAGCAATGATTGAAGGGTTTGCCCTCGATGGTGGAGGGGTGTTCTGTTTCGCGGCACAGGTTGCCGTGGTCGATGTGGACAAGGATACGGGGAAAGTAGAGGTTGTCGAGTTCTGGTCGGCTCACGATGTCGGTTGTGCGATAAACCCGAAATCCGTGGAGGGCCAGATATTTGGCGGTGTTGTGCAGGGGCTGGGTTATGCACTGTTTGAGGAACTGGTCTGGATTGATGGGCAAATTTCCAATCCAAGTATGATGGACTACAAGGTTCCCGGAATGAATGATGTCCCCTATGATATTCACGCTATCATTCTGGAAACACAGGAGAAAACTGGTCCTTTTGGAGCCCGTGGAGTTGGTGAGATTCCACTGAATGGCGTCGCACCTGCGATATGTAACGCAATCGCCAGCGCTACGGGCGCGCGAGTGCGAACTATTCCAGCTACGAGCGAACGCGTGTTACAGGAAATACTGAAACTAGAGTGAGGAGCCGCAGTTTTACGACAGGTTAACCCGCTTAGCTTATTTTAACTATGTTGCTATGCAGCACCTCGGTTAAACCGGTTTACTGCGGACTCACGTGACAGATGCGTTATATTTAATTATCAACCAGTATAAATATAATATTTGATTACTATGCAGCCTCTGGAAGAAAGTTCAATTGACGAAGCGACTGTCGTGAATATACACGATCAGAATTTGTTTCTGCGGGATTTGATTTGTGCCCAGACAAAATCACTTACCAGCTTCTTTATGCGGCATGTACATTCTCGTGAGAATGCGGACGATCTTACTCAGGAAGTTTTCCTCAGGATGGTCAAAAGGAAGGGTCTTGAGAAGCTCGAAAACCCGGTCGGTTTCATGTTCAGGACGGCAACAAATCTGTTAACAGATGATCACAGGCGTCGCAAGGCAAGGGTCCATGATTTGCAAGTGCCTTATAACGATGACGATATAGTCAGTGAAATGCCCGACCAGGAGCGCTATGTGCTGTCTGAAGAAATTCGGAACTCATTGCAATGTGCCTTTAACGAGTTAAAGCCAAAACAAAAAGAGGCCCTCTCGTTACATCGATTTGAAGGGCTGACCTATTCACAAATCGCGAATCGAATGGGTGTCTCGGTAAGTATGGTGGAAAAATATATCAGTCAGGCACTTGTTATTTGTCGAAAACGATTGAGAGAATTTGTATGAAGAATAGAGATAACATGGAACCCCATGTGGAAGACATAACTCAGTTTGCTGCTGACTGGTATACACGCATGCATTCAGGAGATCTCACACACAGAGATTACGAACAATTCGTACATTGGCTTGCATCTGATCCTGCCAATCGTGAGGAATATGCTGCGCTGGAAATGGTTTGGTCCTCGCTTGAAACTGTCAAGGATAGCGTCTGTGTTAATGACGCTGAAGATAAGTCCAGCTGGAGTGAATGGACTCACGCTATTATTGAAAGAATCAAAGAGTCTTTGATAATTACCGTACCCATGGCTACGGCTGTGGTTGCCGTTATTGTGACTCTGTTCTTATTTTCCGCCAATGATGTGCAGATTTATACTACCGCTCGCGGCGAGCAAATTGCCGTTGAACTGAATGATGACTCATCCATCAATTTAAATTCCGATACAGAATTAATTGTCAAGTTTACCGATGATTATCGTACGGTTGAATTGGTAAGAGGGCAGGCATTCTTTACCGTTGCGCACGATCCACTGAGACCATTTGTGGTTAAGGCCGGTAATGGTGAAGTACGTGCAATTGGCACAGCATTCGATGTCGAAAAAATGGAGGAACTCATTACTGTTACGGTTTTGGAAGGCAGAGTAGAGGTTTTACAAATGTTTAATTCTGCCGAAATTCAAATCAACAGAAGAGAGGAGATCAAGGCGAATGAACAGGTATCTTTCGCTGAAGTGGGAACACTTTCCAAGGCACAATTTGTAGATCCCAACGAGGCATTTTCCTGGCGTACAGGAATGATTGATTTTGACAATCAGCCTTTATCTGAAGTCATTGAAAAAATGAACAGATACTCTGCAAAGCAAATCATTCTAGTTGATGCAGAGGTGAAATCCCTACGTATTAGTGGCGTATTCAAAATAGGCGACTCAGATGCTCTGATTCGTGCTCTCGAAAAACGTTTTCATATTAACGCAACTGATATTAACGATAGTAAAACGCTGATATTGAAAACTAAGGACTCCGGTTAGCCTCCGATTGAAACCCGGTCAATCACCTTTCCGAATCTCACAATATGAATAAGAATGCGCTCGTCGCGACAGATATAGGTGGTACTTTTACAGATCTGGTTTACGCTAAAATTGATCCCGCTACAGGCCAATTAAATGATATTACCTCCATTAAAACCGATACCACGCCCGCAAGTCTTGAGAAAGGCGTTCTGAATGCGATTCAGCTATCTGATGTCGCTATCAGTGAAATCGACCGTTTCATACACGGCGCCACAGTTGTAATCAATGCGCTGACGGAGCGTAAAGGCTCAAAAACAGGACTAATTACCACCCGAGGCTTTCGTGACACGCTGGAGATTCAACGGGGAAATCGACCTGCGTTGTACGACTTTCGATATTCGAAGCCAAAACCTTTTATTCCCCGATATCTGCGTTGTGAGATTACAGAACGTATAGATTATCTAGGTAGGGTACAAAAAGCGATTCTACTGGAAGAATTGGATAAGATAATTGAGCTCTTTCGAGCTGAAGAAGTGGAATCAATTGCAGTCTGC
>JABHFC010000352.1 GCA_018676275.1 Gammaproteobacteria bacterium
AAATGAGCGTAACAGGTAGGCACCTAAAATCGGTTGCAGGCTGGAGCCAATCCCGATATTCATAATAATGAAAAGCGAATTGAACGTAGCTGTGATATCAGTTGTTACAAGCAATGAGTGCCCATTCACTACTACAGCTCCAAGAAAAATACCTGGAAGACTGCGTTTTCCGATTAACAGGTAAGCCGCAAGGGCAATGCCTGACGGTGGCCAAATCAAAGTAACATTGCCGGGATCTATGGCAAGAATCTGGCCGACCCGGCCAGTCGCGAAATAGGCAATGGAGATAACGAAAGTCGCAATGACCCATTGATTGTCAAAAATTTTACGTATTCTTTGGACCAATGAAATTCCCCATTAAGTTGATACAGGTCATCACCAAAGTAATTATCAATTTAATATAATTGCTTTTCGTCGTAATATACCCTAAATAGCTATCTTATTAATAAGAATTTCCTTCTAAATTAAATGTATACCGAGGATAAGGAATCCCGTCTATGAGCGAATTTGATTTTACCCAGCTTAACTATCTGGTTGTTGATGATGAAGATTTTGTTTTGAATCTATCTGTCCGGATATTGGGCAAACTCGGCTGCGAGAAAGTAGAAACTGCAAATAACGGTAATGTGGCTCTGGAGAAAATAGATGCTGCTGCAGAACCCTTTGATATTGCTATATGTGATTTGAATATGCCGGAAATGGATGGTGTTGAATTTATGCGGCATGCGGCCGAAAAAGACTTCAGTGGCGGTGTCATCTTCCTCAGTGGCGAGGATGAACGCATGCTCGATACTGCGCGTGACCTGGCTGAGGCTCATAACCTGAATATTATTGGTGCTATGCCGAAACCGCTTAAGCCGGATGCGTTAAAGGCTTTGCTTGAACAATACACGCCAAAAGAAGAAAAACGCAGCTATGTACCGCAGGAATCCATTACTGAGGAAGAGCTGAAAGCCGGAATTGATGGTGGTGAAGGCTTATTGTTGGTATATCAACCAAAAATTAATGTTAAAAGTGGTGAAATAACCGGCGTCGAAACATTGGCTCGCTGGCAGCACCCGGAACGAGGCATGTTAGGGCCAGGTGCATTCATACCCCTGGCTGAACATTCCGGGCTGATAGATGATTTAACCTATGCCATATACCGAGAGGCTGTAAATCAGGTAGGTGAATGGCTCTCAATGGGAATTCAACTCAAAACATCTATTAATGTGGCTGTTAACACCTTCACCAGAGCCAAATTCACCGAGTTTGTAACAGAGATCGCCCTGGAACAGGGTGTTGACCCATCAAACCTCGTGCTGGAAGTGACTGAAAGCCAGGTAATGGAAGATGCGACAAATTGCCTGGAAATCATGATGCGCTTACGCATGAAGAAATTTGGTCTGTCCATCGATGATTTTGGTACAGGACATTCCTCCATGTCCCAGTTAAAACAAATACCATTTACGGAATTAAAGATTGATCGGGCTTTCGTTTTTGGCGCAGTACATGACAGTTCAGCAAGAGCGATTCTTGAGTCCAGCGTCAGTCTGGCGAAGAACATGAAAATGGAAATTGTCGCAGAAGGTGCTGAAAATCGGGAAGATTGGGATCTGGTGGAAAAACTTGAATGCGATTATGTTCAGGGTTTTTATTGCGCCAAACCGATGCCGAATGATCAGCTAATGGAGTTCACGGAAAAGTGGACCGGTCCACATTAGTTTTAAGTATTAAAATATCGGGTAGTAGCTAATCGAATTCTAAATTTACATTGTTGTAGCTGACGGCAGTCCAGCGACTATTGAAAGGTATTTTGATATTCACGGAAAAACATTTCTAGAGTGCGCGGTTTTTGGCCGCTTATTTTTTCAACATCCCCTGTCACTTTATCTTCCCCTCCTTCGTGTATCATCCGGAACAACTGCTTACGCATCCTGACGTCCCAACTCGAAACATCTTGCATTCGCATCATTAGTCCTGCCAGCCATAGAGGTGGTGAACGGTAATGTATAGTTCGCCCAAGCAAATTCGATAATATTTCTGCCGCCTCAGCCAGGCTTAAGCTTTCCGGTCCGGTTAATTCATAAATCCTGTTCTCATGTTCTTCGCCAACAAGAATAGTTTTTGCAACCAACGCAACATCCCTGGCATCGATTAGACCAATTTTGGTTTTTCCCATCGGCAAGGGAATGATGCCGCGAGATTTAATTAAATCGGCTAGCTCGAGGAAATTCTGCATAAACATGTAAGGTCTGAGAATCACCCAGTTGAGCCCCGATGTCATCAGCTTCTGTTCTGATACTGTATGGGTCAGGCCATATCCTACGGGCGGATTCAAACCCGCAGCGAAAGCTGAGGATTTAACTATTTTTTTCACTCCCGCACTAATGGCAAGATCAATCAGCTTTGATTCCAACTCTCCTTGTTGTGGCTGATCGCGCGTCAACAAAAAAACCTGGCTTATACCTTTAAGTGCAACTCTAATGCTTTCGGAATCATCAAGATCACCATAAACGATCTCAAAATCACCAGGATTACTAAATTGAGATTTTGAATTGGGTCTTCGTAAAACCCGGATGCTGGCATGGTGTTTTGCCAGTAATGACAATAGTTCAGTGCCAATTTTACCGGTGCCACCCACAATCAGGATATTGGGCATCATCAATTCCAGCAACAGATGAAATTCAATTTACAAACAATGAATCAAGTTTCCTGCTCAACAAGAGATTTAAGCAGTATCACTTCTGTTTCATGACAACAACATAGCTGATGCCATCGATCATCACTCATTTGGAGATCGCGCCAGGCATCCAGTGTCACCAGACAATATGAATCTGAATTTCCATAATGCGGACCGGGAATAACCCTCATCGAAATACGTGGTATCAGTGAGCTTTGATCGCCAACGTGAAAATCAAGAAGACGGTAATTTTTATCAGCTACTATTTTGAAGAAGCCCTGTTCCTTATTAAAAATAGAGATGCCTGTATAAATCCCTTCTTTGTCAGTTGCTTTTGTGTCCTGAGAACCAAGCGCCCACTTGCCGAGGTTTAAAGGTTGCTTGAGATAATCAAACGCTATCTCCCATGACCTGCAAATCTCTATAGTTGCTGAATGACCCTTTGAGTCCAGATGATTCATTCAAGTTCTCCTGTTAGAAACCGAACTGATGCGGCAACCATAAACTGATAGCCGGGATATAGGTGACTAAAATTAGCACAATTAAACTTGTCAGCAAAAACGGAATGGTTTCTCTTATCAGCCCTGGTAGGCCGCAATCGGCTATTTCTTCTGCTGCAAAAAGACATATTCCAAGAGGCGGAGTCAGTAAGCCAAGGTTCAGGTTCAATATCATAATAACGCCAAAATGTACCGGATCGATGCCAGCTGAGACAGCAACTGTGCTTAGTATTGGTGCGAATAAAATAATTGCAGCAGCGGGATCAATAAACATACCTATAAACAACAAAACAAGATTGGCAATTAATAAGGTAGTTAAGGGGCTTATTTGCGCAGTCTGAATACTTGCTTGCAAAATGCCGGGAACATTTTCAATCGCCATTACCAGAGAAAAAACAGTTCCACACCCGACTATGATTAATAATTTACCTGAAAATGTCATCGTGCGGGCAAACACACCGTATAAATCAGCAATCTTCATCGTGCGGTAATAAAACAGGGCTATTACCAGAGCATAAAACGCGGCAACAGCACCTGCCTCGGTTGGTGTCATTACACCTCCAAGAATACCGACAAGAATAATGATTGGTACCATTAATGGGATAATTGCTTCTGCACTTGAACTCATCAAGGCCTGCATAGAACGATCAGCTTCAACGATTTTAATATCACCTTTTTTTGCCTGATGCCATACCAGACCCATCTGGCAAATACCGACCAGCAAACCGGGTAATACACAGGCCGCAAACAAGGCGCCAATTGAAACACCGGTTGCGGCACCATAAATAACAATAATAAGTGAAGGTGGCACCATGGGTCCGACAATTGATGACGACGCCGTAACTGCTGCTGCATAAGCTGGCGAGTAGCCCTGTTTAACCATGGCTGGTATGAAAACACGGCCAAGAGCTGCTATATCTCCCAGAGCTACTCCGGTAATTCCGGAGAACAATATAGAAGAGCCAATATTAACCTGGGCAAGCCCGCCAGAAATCCAGCCGAAAAACTGATTGGCGAAATTAATCAGTCTATCCGTTATACGACCTGTATTTAATAACTCACCAACCAGAATAAAAAGCGGTACTGCCATAAGGATAAATACATCGATACCCTGAAATATTTTGTCCGGCATAATAAGTAAAAAAACCAGCTCATTACTGGCAATCATCCATAATATCGTCGCACAAATCATTGCCCAGGCAACAGGCATCCCACCAAGCAGTAGAACCAGAAAAGAAAGCACGAATAGCAGTAAGGCCCAGTTCATTAATTACTTTTCCTTGAATGCCACAGTTTTTCCAGTGTGAAGATAGCAGCAATAGCAAAAAATATCGGTATAGCAGCAAATGGAATCGATAAGGGTAGCTGCATCCCAGAGCTTTGCTGTCCATGATTAAATATAGTTGACTCGAAACCTGTGTAAACAAGCAACAGGAATAAAACAAGAATAACTACGTCCAAAAATATCTGCCAAACCATCTTTACAGTCGGAGGTAAACGATCAGCAAGAAAGGTAACTCGTATGTGACCATTACGACGTGTTTCAATAGCCATTCCTGCCAATGTTGACCACACCAGCAAATAACGACCTAATTCTTCTGTGAAAAAATGTGTGTAAGAAAACCCATATCGAAGTACTACCTGTACTGTCATTAATAAAAAAAGTAACGCGATACAAACCACCCCAAAACTTTTTATAATATTTTCGATTTTGGAAATCATATGCTAGTTATTTGAAGTCAGCTCAACTTCTCTAATCAAGTCATCAACAAGTGAAGGTGTATCGATAGAATTTTTTAACCATTCAATTGCTGCGGGACGAGCACTCGATGCAAATTGCTGTTTCTTTTCATCTGAAATGATTATCACGTTAACATCTTTTGCTTTGGCGAAATCAATAGCGGCCATCTCCTGGGTTCGTGACTTAATCCGATTCCATGCGACTGCCCTTTTCCCTGCATCAATAATGATTTTTTGTTTTTCCGCACTTAGACTGCTGAAAAATTCATCGTTAATACCAAGAGGACCAAATCCATAAATATGTCCATCAAGAGTCAGGTATTTCTGTACCTCGTACAGTTTGAGCATATTAAAAACACTGACAGCATTGTCCTGCCCATCGACAAGCCCTGTTTTTAAGGAGATATAGAGTTCGGGCATTGGAATAGGAGTGGCCGCTCCACCCATTGCTGTCACTGGAATAGAAAAAACAGCACCCATAACACGGATTTTCTGTCCAGCAAGATCTTCGGGGCTACGGACGGGTTGGTTTGAACTATAGTGTTTAAATCCTGCTGTCTCCCACCAACCAAGAACCTTGATTCCTGTTTTTTGCCTGATGTCCTCTGCAACTCTCGTTCCGACACGCCCATCAAGGATTTTATATGCGACCTCGGTGTTCGGGAAAAGATAAGGCATGGAAAACACCTGTACGTCGCGATGGATTGTTGCATAATTACCATCGGAAGCATCGCTCATCTGGATTACATTTCGTCGCATCTGGTTGAGGCGATCATCGGGCTTTCCCAGCACACCTCCGTAGTATATTTGTACCTTCAGCCCACCATTTGTATTTTTTTCAACCTCTTCTTTAAACAACTTATACATGCCATTTATATAAGCCATCCCTTCCATTTCTTCCGGCATTGCAAGCCCTATACGAATGGTTTCTGCTATCGACGGCTGCGATTGAACGAATAAAGCAGCAAGTATAAAAAGAAGAAAGGCGAATGAAATTCTTCCGGCAGAGGAGAAATGCAAATTTGACTGAAAGGATCTCATTTATGAATACTAACTCTTAACTATGTATCGGAACATAGTTGAACTGCAAAATAATGCTTTGGAAATCAAATCTCCCTGGATCTATTCTTCACAAGGGTAAAATAACCAGACAGCATTTAAGCCGCAACCTTCTTAGACCATAAGTCCTCTGTTCTTATTCAGTGACTCGAAAAGTCGATCTACATCATCCATATTGTTGTAGAAATGCGGAGATACTCTCAAGTTACCGTCACGACATGAAGTTACTATATTATCCTCTCCCAGCTTCGTTACCAGGCCATACATGTCATTTGACTGTAATGTCACCATTGGACTATGTCTTTTTTGGTCAATACCCAATTTAAAATCATTTTCCAGTGCCCTGGTTTTTATAGCAGAGATAATTTCGCTGACCTCAGTTTGAATATTTGCAACACCTAGACCTTCTACAATTTTTAAGCCGGCAATGGCAGCATAGACATTAGCAACATTAGGCGTACCGGATTCAAATCGTCGCGCAGTTGGGGAAGGATCATTTTTAGTATGATCCATGGCATGGATATCTCGCTGACTAAACCAGCCACTGGTTGTAGGTTGTAGCTTTTGGATAAGGGAATCACGAACATATAAATAACCGGTGCCGGCAGTGGATAAGAGGTATTTGAGCATTCCTCCTGCAATAAAATCCACATCCAAAGCTTTTACATCTACAGGGATTGCTCCTACTGCCTGGTAACAATCTACGAATACCAGCGCACCATGTTTCCGTGCCAGTTTAATAATCGGTTCCAAATCCTGTGTCGAACCATTGCGATAGCAAACGTAAGGGATTGACACAAGCAAGGTAGAATCGTCAATTTCTTTTTCAAAACCTGAGAGCGGGAGTAACTTTTGTTCTTTATCTTCTGCTACCTGCACTACATTTGCTCCGCGTTTCTCCTGAGCAAACCAGATTTGTGCTGTAGTAGGGAAATCATAATCAGTAATAACTATCTTGTTTCGTTCGGGGGTGTAGGTCAATGAACTGGCTAATGCATTAAGTCCTTCGCTCAATGAAGAAGTTAGTGCCATTTCATCAATATCTGCATTCAATAAAGAAGCGACTCTGCCTCTCATATCCTCCAACATTTCTACCCAATGTTCCCAGTGTGAACCATGTTCATCCCGGTCATTCAGATATTGTTCGTAAGCTGCCCGAACATCATAAGAAAGTGCTCCGTAGGAACAGCTATTGATATATGTCTTCGATTTAAATATCGGAAATTCTTCACGTAAGCTCATCAGGTTTAATTTTCAGTAATTAGTGTGTTGAATCCGCGGGAGTATATGATTATTTTGGTTTTTAGGCGATGAATAAGACAATAGAAATTAGGGCATAATAGCTAATCTCGACTCGATATTAATCTGCTCGAAAGAACTGATCATATTTGCTTGTATCTTACCTCCTGCTATTTCTTTAAAAAT
>JABHFC010000353.1 GCA_018676275.1 Gammaproteobacteria bacterium
ACGATGCTGATAAAACAATTATTGGCATTATGCAGGCCATGGTGTTAATAGTACTGTTGATAGTGGCGAAGCAACTGGAATTAAACTGGCCTTTTTATATTTCACTTATTGTTGCTGCAGGATTTTCAATTTATCAACAGTACCTGATTAAGGACAGAGTTCCTGCAAAATGTTTTCAGGCATTTTTAAATAATAAATGGTTTGGCATGACAGTCTTTATTGGAATAGTAGTAAGTTACGCAGTCTAAATAATAATGAAAAAAATCATACGATATTCCCTGATTCTCATATTAGTAAATTACAGCTGCCTAAGTCTGGCAGACACTGTAGATTATGATGTCCTCGCTAAAGAAGAATGTAAACGTATATCAAACAAACTGGCCAGTGTTAATTTGCAGGATTGTCTTGAAAATAAATTAAAGCAAACTAAAGGATATTCAGGTGAGGGCGCTCCCCTGCTTTACAAAGAATACCATCCCGTTGCTGATCGCAATCCTCTGGGCAAGGTACTTCTTATTGGTGGTATTCACGGAGATGAGTATTCTTCTGTGAGTATTGTTTTCAAATGGATGAAAACCCTGAATGAATTTCATAGTGGTCTGTTTCACTGGCGTATTTTACCGTTATTGAATCCGGATGGATTACTGAGAAAAGAATCGCAACGTATGAACGCCAATGATGTAGATCTGAATCGCAATTTCCCAATGCTCGATTGGAAAAACGCGACTCATGATTACTGGGAGAATATCACTAAACGCAACCCTCGACGTTTTCCGGGTATCGCGGCATTAAGTGAGTCGGAAACACAATGGCTGGTGCAGGAGATTAATCAATTCCAGCCTGATGTCATTGTGGCAGTACACGCCCCGCACGGCATTATTGATTACGACGGTCCAAAAAATGGACCTTACAAATTAGGCCGTTTATATTTGAATTTGCTTGGAACTTATCCCGGTTCTCTGGGAAATTATGCAGGTGTGCAAAGGAAAATTCCGGTGGTAACTATTGAACTGCCTTATGCCGGCATCATGCCGACACCATCAGAAATTGCGCATATATGGCGCGATCTTGTGAGTTGGCTGAGTAAAAATATTGTGAAAGGACAGGAAGCTAATACTTCGGCCGATAATTCCCCTCAGGTTACAGAACCCTCGTAAACAATTCGCCATTCTCCATCTTTATCCATTTGCCAATACTGGCGTTTGACGAAGCGCCGTTCAATATTGTCACTGACGTAGTTCTGTTTAAAAGTTACAACCATCAATGCTTCTTCTCCCGGATAGAGAAAAATACTTTTTTCTGATATACCAATTTTTATAAATCGTTTCGTCGGATTTACGCGACGCTTGTAGGCAACCCAGCTGTCATAATCTTTACCAAGACCTGAATATTTGCGGGAATAGTGGCTAAGATAAAGATCGGCATCACGACTTTCCCAATCCTTACGCCATTGCTCGACATATTTGTCAAATTTTGACTGTCTGGATTTCCATTCCTTGGTTGAAACCCAGTTAATATTGTCGGCCAAAATAACCGGTGTTAAGCCTGTCTGGATGAATGGCGAAATCGTATTTAAATCCTTGTTACTCACTATCACACAACCATCGCTATCTCGCGGCGGACGGCTGAAAGTAGCACTGGGAGTACCATGTAGCCAGATACCATAGCCTGTGCGTCCATGACGTTGATCCCAGGCATTAGGATAATCAATAGGAAAAGCACCATCGCCGTAGAGATCAGGAAGATCATCTGATTCTATAAAACTGGTAACAAAATACACACCGACCGGTGTTTTTTGATCGCCTTCAACATATTTCCCACTGCCTTTTTTTCCTATAGTGGCGTAAAAATCGCCAATCAGGCGCGGCTCCCCTTTATGGTTCTTGTATAAATATAAACGTGAGGTATTCATGTCAACAACGATGGCATGTTGTTGTTGACTACTAAGCTTTACCAGTGACGAAGGCAATTTGTTTTGAGTTGGAGGGGTAAGATGATGACGCCAGCGCGCTTGCGCCTCTTCCCTTAATGACACTATCTGCTGATAAGGGGCAGATGACATATTGCCAAAGTCTTTTATTGCTCGACTTTGAGACAGCAACAAATCAGCATACATCAATTGTGCCAGTTTAAATTTTGGATTGACGCTAACCAGTTTTTCCAGCAAGGGTAATGCTGCCTGCGTTTCTCCACGTCTGATTTTTTCCATGGCACTAACCAGCAAAGTTTCGTGTCCATGATCCAGATTATGGATTGAGGCTTTACGACCTAACATTTCTCCGGCATTAACTGGCCCGGCTAAAATAATCAGCAGACAAATAAAAATTAACCTGAATGATCGCACAATTATAATCCGGCTAGCTATCTGGAATCTTCCTGAGTGATTAACCACTTATCTGCGACCTTTTTCAGTATCAGGGATTTATTCACTTCATCCCGATAGGTATCGGACTGATATCCCTGCCTGAATTCAGCGCGGGCATGTTCGTCACCCATCAAGGTGACTTTTAGATCCGAGATTTTAATATCAATGTACTTCGGTTTTTCCAGACGTACCTTACGCTGCGACTCCCATGCCGAACGAGACAGTTTTTTAGGTGGTGTAAAATCCACACCATAAAACCCTGTATATAAGCCTGCATTCTTTGCTGACCAGGCTTTCGCCCATTCATCAACTGTCGTTGCCACAGCCACTTTCAGTTTAAGTTCTGTTAGATTTCTGTCCTCTTGCACCTGTTGGTTTTCCAGTGCCTTTTTAGCCTGCATCGCTTCCATCGCTTCTTTTTCTGCCAAAGCATTCCTGGCTTCCAGGGCCTGTTTCTCGGCAAGCGTCGCTCTTGCTTCCAGTGCTTTCCTGGCTGCCATCGCTTCCTTCTCGACCAGTGCTGTCTTCGCTTCCAGTGCTTTGTTCTCTGCCAGTACTTTTTGAGCCTCCAGTGCCTGCTTCTGCTCCATCACTCTCCTGGTTTCCATTGCTTTTTTATCTTCCAGCGCTTTCTTTGCCTCCATTGCGTTCTTTTCATCCAACTCTTTTCTTGCCTCCATTGCTTCTTTCTCTGCCAGTGCTGTCCTCGCCTCCAGGGCCAACTTTTCTTCCTGTGCTTTCCTGGCTGCCATTTGTTCAGCAACAATATCTTTTTGTTGTTTCGGCACAAAAAACAAATCATTAATCAGAGACAGTTTAGCTTTGGCTGATGTGTTCTCGGAGTCTAGCTCCAGAGCCTGGTTGTAAGCTTTGCTTGCCATCTTGGCGTAGATATCTCCCATATTTTCATGGGCAGTAGCATAGCTGGGATGAGTGCTTATAGCCCTCTGTAGAGCATCACGCGCATTATCGAAGTCGCCCTGTGATGCATAGATTACTGCCAGGTTATTGTATGGCTCTGGTAAATCAGGATGCTCGCGAGTCAAATCGATAAACAGGTCTCGAGCCTGATCGAGTTCATTCAGGCGCGTCAGAATTAAACCCTTGAGAAAACGGAAGGTGACGTTACCTTTGTCTTCTTCCAGTTGTTTATTAGTCAAGGTCAGAGCTTGCCTCAATTTACCGTCGGTAATTAGAGACTGGATCTTGTCAGTTTGAACACCTGCATGTATTGACTGACTCACCAATAGCATTAAAGTCAGAAACAGAGCCTGTCGGCTCGCGTGAACAAATCTCTGCAGGAATTTGTCAGTATTTATAGTTAGTTTCACGTCTTTATCGAAGATCCATGGTTAGTAAGTAGATATCAGGGCTGTATTTTATGAATATTCCGATTCTATAGCAATTTCCGTACATTTCACTGGAACAGAGCTAAATCGGGAAGGATAGTCATTGAAAACCTTATCCAGTATTGCCTGGTCCGTTGATAATTTCGCATCAACCCAAAAGACACGTTTCCCATCAGAGTAAGGCACCACAACTGGCTTATATCCCTTTTTCTTCAATTCATTGAGTCTATTGTTTACGGCTGCCTGGCTGGAAAACAGACCCATGGAAATTGCGTTTTGCATATTACCCTTAACAATCAGACGAAAATCTCGAACACCCACATTTTGAAAACTCTTGATAGTTTCCATCGCTTCCTGTCTTGATTCCTGTGGTGATAAATAAACCCAGAACAACTGTCGCCCCTGTTCATCCGTATGTCGCAATTGCGCCTGGCCACCATTAGAGGCAAACCAGTTATGCAGACCATTAGCCTGAACTTCGTCAGCTATTGGTCCGAAACTAAAACAGGCACCAAGTCCAAGATTATTCTGTGTTGTGATTCCAATATCCGGAAGCTGATCAACCAGTTCGCTGGTCACTCCATCGTCCGATAAATCATCGTTTTCGTCCGCCGAATTATCTGTAGCGGATTGGGCACTTGTCGCCTCAAATTCATTATCGAATTGATTATCTACGACTACCTCGCGTAAAGGTGGGAAACTATCCAGCTCGGTAAGAAACTGGAGACGCTCAGCCTGTTTTGGTAATGCTGGCAACGATGCTTTATTAGTAGCATCCATTTTTGTCTGACGATCCAGCTCCCAGCCGAAATAAAGCGCGTTTGTCAGAAGCAATAATACAAAGAACCATTTCATCACAACTTTTCACTCATTAAGGCAATACCATTTAGTACAAGATATGGATCATGAATAATATCCGGTTCAAGAAATTTGCATACTTCTCCGGCAAATCCACCGCTAATAATACACTTTGTGTCCGTCCCGTGCTCGTGCCTCACTTTAGCAAACACCCCTGATATCAGGGCAGTTACAGTCATTAGAGCCCCATTGCTTATACAGTCATTTGTGTTTCGTCCCAGAGCCAATGAAGGTGTTTGATTCACAGAGGAATCGATTTGCTGTGTTTGTCTGTTAAGTGAATCCGCCATTAAAGATAAGCCAGGAACAATATACCCTCCGAGATGCTCTCCGGAGATAGTCACGACATCCACTGTTATCGCCGTCCCACAGTCAATGACACATACTTTTGAATGATAGTTATTCCAGGCTGCAATCATTGCCAACCAGCGATCTATTCCTAACTGCCTGACATCGTCATAGGCGTTTGTAACTCCAAGAGCTTGCTTGGTAACAGATAAAAATACCGGTTTAATCTCCCAAAGAGCAAATAACAATTCTGAAATTTCGCTAGCGGTTTGTTCTCCGCCGACATTGGAAATATACACTTTTTCAGGTCTCGATATTTCAGACCAGCTCTGTCCTGGCGACTCTTTCAAATCAGACTTGTTATACAAACAGGCTCCATGCAATGCTAATTCTGAAGCCGACTGTTGGGCCCACTTAATACGAGTATTTCCAATATCGACAAGCAGGTTCATGTATGCACCCGTAAACTTAATTCTCCACTGCTAAAGCTTCTGCTTTCTCCGGCAATTAACATTAACAGTAATCCACTCTCATCAATACCCAGTATCTTTCCTGACAAAGTCTCATTCGGTAATATAAGATCTGCATCTCTGCCTTTTAGTTCATCGAGCTGTCTCCATTCCTGTATACAGGAAGCAAAGCCATGCTCCTGATATTCCTTCAGCATATGGAGCAAATCCTCAATAAGATAGCCGACTAGTTTATTTCGGGAAATTATTTGTTGTGTAAGTTTACTGGTATCTGTGACTGCCTGTGAAATTGTATTCAGGACTTGTTCAGGCAAATCAACATTTATACCAATTCCTATGACCACATCGCTACATCCCGCCGTTTCACTGCGTGACTCCAGCAAAATTCCACCAAGCTTTTTACCTTCGCTAATTATATCGTTAGGCCATTTCAAACCAGCATTTGTAATGCCCAATCTTTGCAAACTACGACATACCGCTACACCAGTTGCCAGTGATAAGGCTGTGTAGGACGCAGGCGTCGATTGAAAATGCCAGCCCAAAGACATACAAATACCACTCCCATAAGGCGACAACCAATCATTGCCACGTCTGCCCTTACCGCTTTCCTGATACTCCGCGACTACAACATGGGCATGGAAGGAGTCATTATTAAGCTGTCGATAGAGGAACTGGTTTGTAGAATCCAGCACGGGTAGAACTGTCAGGCCTTTCAAGCTGTCAGCAAACTTATCGCTGAGGCTAGCCACAATTTTGTCTGTATCGAGTATCTCCAGGGAGCGAGATAAGCGATGTCCCTTACCATGAACTGAATAGACGTCCAGGCCGTAGTTTGACAGCGTTTTAATGCGCTTCCAGACCGCTGCCCTGCTGATGCCCATCTCCTCAGCAAGTGATTCGCCGGAATGAAAATTTCCATCCGCCAGTCGGGAAATAAGATATTGTTGCTTGTCCATGGCCTTACTCATAGATGAATAGCCTGTAGAGGGGAGGAAAGTTATACAGGTAGATTAAGGTGATTATTGGGAAGCCTCTGATTTGGAGACAAGAACTAGGGTCTGTTTACTATTTCCTGTAGTCGTCATCATCTCCGATGTCGAAAAAGTCATCCACCGCCTCATCGCTTTCTTTGCGTATGGTCATATCCTCATCTTCATCTTCATTAGCATCGAAACTTCCTCTCATTAGCGTTTCGTCATCAGGATTGCCTTCACCCTTTTCGCTTTCAGCATTACTCTGATCTGCTTCCATGTCCATGCTACCTGGAATCACGGTCTCGTCTTCGGATTCGTCTTCCGGTTCGGGTTCCGCAACAGCTGCACTACCCTCATCTCGAATAAGAGTTTCATCCTCTTCATCTTCGCTTTCGCCTACCAGCGCGCCGGCATTTCCATTTTCATCATCATCGCTCATTTCAAGTATGAAATCTGGCTCGACGCCGCCAGTAATATCAAATTCAGGATCATCAAGCGCTTCAGCGCCTGGCATTTCGTCCATTTCAGACTCAGCACTATTTAATACGGTAGCTGCATCAGAGGTGTCAGATGGCGCTGCGTATTCAGAACTAGACATAACTGTTTTACCGGCATCATCCATTTCCGGCATGGTGAATTCGAATTCAAACTTATGCAGCCGAACCCTGTCCCCGTGTTTGAGACAGACTTCATTACTAATCATTTTATCGTTAACGAATGTACCGTTAATACTGCCCTGGTCACTGATCCAGTAACCAAAATCCTTGTACTCAATTAAAGCATGTCGTCTACCTATGGTGGATTCAGGAATCACCAGGTAATTTAAATGTGCCGTGTCTTTACCCGCCACACGACCAAACATAGTTGGCTTACGTCCTAGCTGATACTGTTTTGAGGCAGTGAAATTATTGACATCATTTATAAAGGCATCAGTTTCAACCTCA
>JABHFC010000354.1 GCA_018676275.1 Gammaproteobacteria bacterium
TATGTTTTTTATTTTTATCACAGTCATCATTAGCTGGATTAATCCCGGTGCATATAATCCTCTGACAGTACTCATCTATCAAATTACCGACCCATTGATGCGCCAGGTAAAGCGACGGATCCCTACTACTGCCGGTCTGGACTGGTCGCCAATGGTGGTGCTCCTTGGTATTTATTTATTCTTATCGCTCGTTGTTGCACCGCTAATGGATTTAGGCAACAGTCTGAACAGATAAGTTTTCTTATCGCACCGTTGCTTACTTTTTGAATGGCACTTTGCACCGTTGTTGATTTTTTTAATGGCACATCATTATAAAAACGAAAATTTGATTTTAGATCTTCATCTGCAAACTGGCTGTAAAAAAGATGCGATCGGCGAGCTTTATGACGGTCGTTTGCGCATTCGTATTAAGGCTCAACCCGTCGAGGGTAAAGCTAACAAGTATTTAATAAACTACCTCGCCTCAGAGTTTGGAGCGAAAAAATCAAATGTAGAGATTCTGAAAGGATCGCATAACCGTTATAAAACAGTATCTATCAGTGCTTACAGTAAACTACCGGTCTGGTTAGCGGCATTGGAGAAAATAAAGCCCGGCAATAAGGATTCCGTGAATAAATAACCGGAACTTCTGTTACCTGGCTTGTCTGCTATAGTAATATCTTGCAGTCTGGCCACCGAAATTCAGGAGTAAACATATGATTAAGCGCATTTCGATTTTGCTCGCTATATTGATGAGCACTACTATATTCACTGTAAGTGCTGAACAATCAAAGAGTTTTGGAGATTACACTGTTCATTTCAGTGCCTTCACCACAGATATACTGACCCCTGAAGTAGCCAGGTCGTATCGTATCTCACGTAGTAAAAACCGTTCTCTATTGAATATCTCAGTTTTAAAAAAGGTAATGGGCACAGCCGGAACCCCAATTAGCGCCAAAGTAGAAGCAACCGCCACCAATCTCAGTGCTCAGTTGCGTGAACTGGACGTGCGAGAATTACGGGAACATGGGGCAATTTATTATATTGCCGAAACTACCGTAAACAACAAAGAGACTTTGAAATACACACTGACAATTACTCCGGAAGACGAAACTGAGTCCTATAGTTTTTCTTTTCAACAACAGTTTTTTACAGAGTAAAAATTTTAAGAAATATTGACAGAGAATATCTTAAAACAGGGTTTTCGTTTAAACATATCCGACTATTCCAACCTGCCTTTACTCGCGAAATCTTCGACAAGCAATAAGTCAGAGACTCTTTGTTGCCTGGTCAAAATTCTGCAGCTTAGAAGATTCTCATTTGCTTCTGTTATCCAGATTGTTACTACGACACGTGGTTTCTGACTTGCAAGCGCGTTATCATATTCATATTACAAACCTAACTTATTTTTACATCTCACAATCATGCATGATTACCAGCTGGAATTTATCGAGTTCGCCATTAAACAAGAAGCTTTATGTTTCGGCGAATTTACCCTGAAGTCAGGACGAACCAGCCCCTATTTTTTTAATAGCGGTTTATTTAATGACGGTAATAGCCTGCAACATCTCGGGCGTTGTTACCGACAGGCGATAGAGCAATCCGGACTAGAGTTTGATATGTTGTTCGGACCGGCTTACAAGGGTATTCCGCTCACCTCTGCTGTCGCAATATCCTATGCAGCGGATAAACAGCGCAGCCTGCCTTATTGTTTTGATCGAAAAGAAGAGAAAGATCATGGAGAAGGCGGAATTACCATGGGAGCTCCGCTGAATGGCAGAGTACTATTAATCGATGATGTAATTACGGCTGGGACCTCGGTAAAGTTGTCTCGACAGTTAATCCTGGCGGCAAATGCGAATCCTGTTGGTATTGCCATCGCTCTTGACAGACAGGAACGTGGTCAGGGCAATTTCTCTGCGATCCAGGAGATTGAACAAGAACACGAAATGAAGGTCATAAATATCATCAGTCTGGAAAATTTGGTTGAATATCTTCAATCTCGGGCTGATATGTCTGAAAATCTGAGAAAGATTAATGAATATCGCCAACAATATGGCGTTAAACCAGATTCCTAAGTGCGCTCAAACACTTTAAAAATTGGGAAATAACGGTAATATAGTTTCTGCTACTAACAAGCGACCTTTATGAAGGAAAGTACTATGAAAACAGCCAAACACCTGTCCATCCTTATTAGCGCTATAGTGATTTTATCAACGCTTAGCAGCCCCGCTCACGCACGTTTCAAATGCTGGACAAACAATGAAGGTATTAAGGAATGCGGCGAGAAAGTACCGCCTGAATATGCGCAGAAAGGACACCAGGAAATGAGTACGCAAGGTATGGTTCTGGAAAAAAAGGATCGGGCCAAAAATAAGCAGGAACTTGCAGAAGAAGCCAGGCAGGCTGAATTAGCAGCAAAACAACAAAAAATAAAAGATGACCAAGACAGGCATGACAAAATACTGCTGGACACTTTCACCTCTATTGAAGATATCGAAGCTGTTCGTAATGACAAACTTGCCGTAATTGAATCTTCTATTACACTCACAAAGAAACGTAACGAAAAAACGCAGCAGGATCTTGACAAGCGTATTCAGGCAGCTGCATCAGCGGAGCGGGCTGGCAAAGCACCAAATGATGCCCTATTGAAAGACATAGATTTATTACGCGAACGTCTGTCAAATAACGAAGCTTTTATTAAAGGTAAACATAAAGAGGAAGAAACTGTGAATGCAGCTGCAGCTGCAGATATCGAACGATTTAAGAGATTAAAAGGTATGTAAGTTCGAAAATTATAGTGTTTTAAACAGACCTGTTTTTAAAACCAGCCATTGCTCTGAACCGAACTCTGTTGGTTTCTTGTTAAAATTAGTACGTACATACTGACTCATACGCCCTTCTATCAAAGCTACAATTTCATTTGCAGCGGCATCAATAGGAGCCATGGCGCGAGGGCCATCGGACAAATTGGCTTCACGCAAAATCTGTTTTATCTGAGTTTCAATTCGCTCAAAAAACTTTGCCACGCGCACTCGAAGCCTTTCGTTTTCACCTACCAGAGCATCTCCAAGTAATACACGTGTAATACCGGGGTTACGCTCGGAAAATCCCAGCACCAGCTGTATCACGCGCTCACATCGCAACATTACATCTTGTTCCTGCTCTAAAATTTTATTGATTAAACTAAAGACAGATTCCTCGGCAAAATCAATCAGAGATTCAAACATTTTTGCCTTGCTGGCAAAGTGGCGGTACAGAGCTGCCTCTGATACGCCTACCGCTTTTGCCAACGCTGCTGTTGTAATGCGCGAACCCGGATTTGACTCTAGCTCCTGAGCCAGAATTTCCAGTATCTGCTGACGTCGATTTGGCTTTACATCGCTCATGTAGCATCACCTTCGGGTTGCCCATAAATCAGTGTGCCAATACCTTCATCAGTAAAAACTTCCAGTAACACTGCATGTTCTACCCGACCATCAATAATCTGTACTGAGCCGACACCTGCATTCACCGCTTCAACTGCAGAATTGATCTTGGGCAACATGCCTCCATGTATAACGCCGTCTTTGATCAAGCGTTCCACCTCATCCACCTGCAGACCGGTAAGCACATTGCCATTGGCATCCAATAGTCCCGCCGTATTAGTTAGCATGATCAATTTTTCAGCCTTTAATACTTTCGCCAATTTGGCTGCCACCAGATCTGCATTGATATTATAGGATTGACCATCCTTCCCAACACCTATTGGCGCAATCACTGGAATAAAATCACCGTGGATCAACATATCAACTACAGCTGTGTCGATGCTTTCAACTTCACCGACATGACCAATATCAATTATCTCGGTAGCCTCCAGTTCAGGTTTGTTACGACTGAAGGTTAATTTGCGTGCACGAATCATCTGACCATCTTTACCGCTCAAACCAATGGCATTACCACCATGAGTATTGATCAAGTTGACGATTTCCTTATTTACTAATCCACCTAAAACCATCTCAACAACATCCATGGTTTCGCTATCTGTAACCCGCATACCTTCAACAAACCTGGATTCTTTACCAATGCGTTCCAGCAGATTACCAATTTGCGGACCCCCGCCATGGACAATAATGGGGTTCATACCAACTAGTTTCATTAGCACTACATCACGGGCGAAACCACTTTTTAACTGATCATCAGACATAGCATTACCGCCATATTTTATGACCACGGTTTTACCGCTGAAACGCCTTATGTATGGCAATGCCTCAACCAGAACTCTGGCTATATCACCAGCGTCATTGTGAGTTCGAGTTTTTGTCGCAGGAGCAGTCATAGTCGCAACTCTGCAGTATTGATATGGAATTATTGCTTGTTATTGATGCTTAGGGTATCAAAATGGTAGTTGTAAGTCCGAATTTATTGATAACAACACATTGCGAAACTCGCCCTGAATCCGTTCTAATGCCGCCTGGTTATCAGCTTCAAAACGCAACACCAGACAAGGTGTGGTATTTGAAGGACGTATTAATCCCCAACCATCTGCAAATTCAACCCGATAACCGTCTATATCGACCACTTCTGCGCCTTCAAAGGAAAGTCTATTTTGCAATTCTGTCATGAACGATTGATGTTCTGCTTCTGCCATGTCAATGCGCAACTCCGGTGTGCTGACATCTTCAGGCAACCCGGCAAAGGTCTCTGATGGTTTTACTTTCGCAGCCATCAACACCTCGAGCAGGCGGGCAGCAGTATAAATAGCATCATCGAACCCATACCAGCGTTCTTTAAAGAAAATATGTCCACTCATCTCGCCAGCCAATGGCGCATCCACTTCTTTCATTTTGGCTTTGATTAACGAATGTCCAGTCTTCCACATTAATGGTACTCCACCGCTGGACTCAATAATTGTTTTAAGATGACGACTACATTTGACGTCGTAAATAATTGTGGCTCCCTGATTGCGTGATAAAACATCTTTCGCAAGCAACATCAATTGTCGATCTGGCCAGATAATATTTCCCTGATCATCAACAACCCCGAGTCGATCTCCATCACCATCAAAAGCTAAACCTAAATCTGCCTGTTCTTCTTTTATTTTACTAATTAGAACCTGCAAGTTTTCAGGTTGACTGGGGTCCGGATGATGATTGGGAAAATTTCCATCCACATCACAATACAGTTCCACAACATCATGACCCAGAGCGCGTATCAACTGTGGCGCTACAGCTCCGGCAACGCCATTGCCACAATCTACCACGATCTTTAAAGCGCCGCCCAGCGCAACGGGAATGTCCTCAGAAATTCGGCGAATATAGTCAGCTACAACATCGTTAGTTTCCAGGGTTCCGTGACCACTTTCATAATCATTCTCCTTAACCCGCTTATAGATTGATTGAATCCCATCTTCAGCTAGTGTTTTACCGTCAATCACAATTTTCAAACCATTATACTCAGGGCCATTATGACTGCCGGTAAGCATCACGCCACTGTGTATCTCCAGGAAGTGCGTGGCAAAATACAAAAGCGGTGTGGGAACGACACCAATATCAACAACGTAACGCCCTGAATCCTGCAAACCCTGTATCAAGGCTTCTGCCAGCTCGGGGCTGGAATTTCTACCATCTCGGCCTACCACCAGCTTTGCCTGGCCATGGTGACCAGCTTCGCTTCCGATGGCCTGCCCAATTTTTGTTATGATTTCCGCGGTGATTGTTTCACCAACAACACCGCGTATATCGTAGGCTCTGAATATTTCTGCAGATATTTCAGTCGTAGCACTGGCCGTGGGAGCAGCCACAGGCGCTGCCTCAGGTGCAGGTGACTCAGCAGGCTCTGCCTGGGTAAGATCAAACACTTCTGATTCAGCCGCTGCGGCTTTCATATCTTCAGACTTAATCATCATGGTTATATCATCACCGACTTCCGGAGTGTCTTTTAAAATGAGTGATTCTTGGGTAATGTCCCCGTCTACTGCGGGAAGATTAGGCACCATTTTTTCCATCCCGGGATGAGCCCCATCCATTATGGCTTTTACAGCACCTGCATAGATAACCTTTGCAGATGACTTTGTTTTTTTACTGCCTCCAGGGCGTTTGAGAAATATAACTACCCCAACTCCGAGCAATAAAACCACCACCAGCAGCGGGGCTATAAATTCAAGTCCGGACCCCGATTCTGCTGTAGGGAGATCATCAGTGCTGCTCCATACATCTACGGTCCAGCGTGCGCCTTTTACAGATGCGGATATGGGCTCCCCCACTCGTAAGGCAGCATTACCCTGCTTACTCAGAACCAGCGCTTTGCCACCACTACCTTGCCTCAACTCCAGATAAACATTGTCAATGCTCAGTCCTGCAGTAGCCTTGCTGATTACATCTATATTCAAACTTAAATGAATAGCGCCAATGGTTTCCTCAGCTTCATTTTTAACTCGCTGCAACATGACAATATGTTCATTCGAGCTACCATAAAAATGCGCCTCCGCATTAATCTGAGCGCTAGTAGTCTCTGCCCGTCTCAGTAAATCCAGTGAACCATAGCCAAGAGGAGGACTGGATTCTTTATCAAGTTCATTCAGCCCCGGCAGAATAAATCGCAATTTCAATGCGGAATCAATTTGTGAAAGTCGACTATCAGCAGCCTGGCCGAGTTTGTCTTCACCGCCATCAATGAACAGAGCTATTACAGCAGGTTCCTGACTCAATTTTCTGAGCTGTTTATCAAGCTCGACAAAAGGCAGAGATATTTGTTGCGCCTGTTGATTAGCCAGTTCCTGCAGCTGCTGCTGTGTCGATTCTAATGCTGATTCACTACTGCTGTTGTAAAAAGCCCAGCCACCAATGACAACAACTAATGCAGCCATCGCGCCACCACCGATCATAAGCGCATTTCTTATCTGTCGACGACTAAATCGCCTACCTGATACCGGTCCATCAACCATTCTATTGTCCTGCTTGTCGTTAAAAATTTATACGCAACTTATACTACTGCTTACGCTATACAACTGTCTCCAGACTTCATCCACTTTTGAGACCTGTGTGGCCAAAACCACCTGAGCCCCGCTGACTCTGCTCAAATTCGGTAACAATTTCAAACTGCGCCTGAACCACGGGTACAAACACCATTTGCGCTAAACGGTCACCAGGTTTAATTTCAAAGCTATGATCACTTCTATTCCAGCAAGACACGAACACCTGGCCCTGATAGTCCGAATCAATTAAACCGGTCAGATTACCGAGGACAATACCGTGCTTATGTCCGAGCCCGGAACGTGGTAGCAACACGGCAGCCAGACCGGTATCGCCTATGTGTAATGCAAATCCGCTGGGAACCAGTGAGGTAGCTCCTGCTTCTAAATTCAAATTCTCTTCAAGACAGGCGCAAACATCGACGCCGGCTGAGCCGGGGGTAGCGTATGCAGGTAAAGGAAACTCCTTACCCAGTCGTGGATCAATGAGCTTTATTTGAATGCTTTTCATAATAATTAAGGGCGATAGCATGAACTAACTGACGCGCCAGCTTTTCCTTTGGTGCAGTCTGCAAAGACAGGCTGCCACCAGACCAGAAAACCTCCAGCGCATTATCTTCTTTATCAAAACCGAGTTCATCCCCAACTAGGTTGGCAGCGATCATATCCAGACCCTTACCTTTCAGCTTCTTGATTGCATTGTCCTTTAGCGATTCCGTCTCAGCAGCAAAGCCCACCGTAAACGGAGAGGAAAGCAAATTTGCAACATCCGCCAGCACATCCGGATTCTTTTCAAGTTTGATTGACAATGTCTTTTCAGACTTCTTTATCTTTTGCTCAGCAATCTCTTCACATCGATAATCCGCAACTGCCGCTGCTGCTATAAAAATGTCTGCGTCGTCAGCGTTACTTAAAACCACATCACGCATTTCTTTCGCGGTATTTACTTTAACGCAATTCACCTGGTCCGGTGCCTGTAAGCTTACCGGTCCGCTTACCAGTGTCACGTTTGCACCAGCTTCCAGTGCGGCCCTTGCCATGGCGTAACCCATCCTGCCTGAACTTCTATTGCTGATATAACGCACCGGGTCAATCGCCTCACGTGTCGGTCCAGCTGTGACGATCACATGTTTGCCGGCCAACATAGAGTTCTGAAAAATTGCCTCTACTGCATGCAGCAACTGAACTGCTTCCAGCATTCTGCCTGGCCCAACTTCTCCACAAGCCTGATCTCCTTCGGCTGGACCGAGAATGCTTATTTCACGCTGCATAATCGTTTCGATGTTTGCCTGTGTTGCGCGATTTCGCCACATTTGTTGGTTCATTGCTGGCGCTACCAGTAGCGGCACATCGGCTGCCAGGCAAAGGGTGCTGAGCAAATCATCAGCCATGCCATATGTCAGTTTCGCAATAAAATTAGCACTGCCCGGGGCTATCAAGATCACATCGCTCCAGCGAGCTAGCTCAATATGACCCATCCCGGCTTCACTATCGTGATCCAGCAACTCAGTGTGCACTGGACGCCCTGACAGGGCCTGCATCGTCAGTGGTGTTATGAACTCAAAGGCGCCCCTGGTCATGACTACCTGCACCTCAGCGCCCTGTTCACGCAAGCGTCGAACTAACTCCGCGCTCTTATAAGCAGCAATACCCCCTGTGACACCAAGCAGGATGCGTTTATTTTGTAAGGTTTTCATCGAGGCTAAGTTTACCTCAAATTACTCAATTTTCGATATTAATCCTGAAAAATACTTGTATTATCTAATACTTGGGAATGGAATCTAATTTTGATGACCAATATCAGTAATCATTATTCAATAACAAGGAGACGTTATGACTATTACAGACTGGCCGCTTACCGAGCAACCAAGAGAAAAATTGCTGCAGAATGGCCCGACCACCCTGTCTGATGCAGAAATACTCGCCATTTTTCTGCGTACTGGTACGCCAGGTAAAACTGCTTTGGATCTTGCCAGGGAATTACTCACACAATTCAATGGCCTCAGAAGCCTGCTGGAAGCAGATTTTGACAGTTTTTGTCAAAACAAAGGACTGGGAATGGCAAAGTTTGTCCAACTCCAGGCAGCTTTGGAATTGGGCAAGCGCTATCTTGAATCCAGGCTCAAACGCGAACAAGCCCTGAGCAGCCCGAAAGATACCCGTAATTACCTGAAAGCAAGGCTGCGTGCCTATCAGCATGAAGTCTTTGCCTGCCTGTTTCTGGATAATCGACATCGAGTTATCTGCTTTGAGGAGCTTTTTTCCGGCACTATCGATGGTGCCAGTGTGTATCCGCGCGAAGTGGTGAAACGGGCCCTGTTCCACAATGCAGCCGCTCTTATCCTCGCCCATAATCATCCATCCGGAGTGGCTGAACCGAGTAGAGCCGACCAAAACATTACCCAGCGCCTAAAAGAAGCGTTGGCATTAGTCGATATTCGGATACTTGACCATTTCGTCATTGGCGACAGTGAACCGGTCTCATTCGCTGAAAGAGGTCTGATTTAAAGGCCTGCACAGGACTGAGAAAGGCTATGGACAGCTATGCTTGGCTCTTACTCAGTTTCCATGTACAATCCGCGCTCTTTTTTGCTTAGTAGCGAGATTTTTAAAATGTCACGTATTTGTCAGGTTACCGGTAAACGGCCGATGGCGGGAAACAATGTCTCCCACGCCAATAATAGAACCAAACGTCGGTTTTTACCCAATTTACACGCACGTCGGTTTTGGCTGGAAAATGAGAACCGCTGGGTGCGTTTGCGCGTCAGTTGCAAGGGTTTGCGAATTATTGACAAGCTCGGCATCGAAAAAGTACTTGCGGACATTCGTGCCCGTGGCGATAAGGTCTAGGAGATAAAACGATGGCAGGCAGCGCTAGAGACAAAATAAAACTGGTTTCCTCCGAGGGTACCGGTCACTACTATACGACCACCAAGAATAAACGTAACATGCCGGACAAAATGGAAATAAAGAAATACGACCCAGTCGTACGTAAGCATGTGATGTACAAAGAAGCTAAAATTAAATAGCTTCCAGTCTCAATTACAGTTTATAAAGACCCGCCTTAGTGCGGGTTTTTTATTGGCTTGAGAGTCAGGTCCAGGTCGGAGCCAATGAATAACCCCGTACCGTCTGGGCAAATTCCTCCAAAGCAGTGATGCCGGTTTGTTCTGCCTGTTGACACCAGTCCTGCAGGGCATCAAGCAGCCTCTCCTGACTGGCTGTTTTTTCCTGCCACAGCGCCTGTAATCTCTGCTGATATTCATACACAACGGCTAAGGACTGACTCTGTGCTAACAACTCATCCAGTCTTTGTTTTGCAGCACTATCCATTAGTGCCTCGTGTCGAATTAACCAGCGTTTGCCGCGTTTAAATAAACCTTTGCTGGTTTCACTGGCTTTGGCTTTTTCTTCCCGGTATACCTGTTTCACCACATCACGAGCATAATGCGACATGATGTGAAATCGATTCGTAATAACAGCGCTCACTGTGTCCAGATCCACAATTTTTTTCTGACTATTAAATGCCAGTTGAGGTGCAAGTTTTTTTACTTTGGCTAATCCAGCATATTGCATAAGCTTGATGTAACTCCAGCCCAAATCAAATTCGTACCATTTCGATGAGAAACGCGCCGAACTTGCAAACGCATGGTGATTATTGTGCAGTTCTTCACCACCAATGAACATGCCGACAGGTATGATGTTGGTGGATGCATCAGCTGATTCAAAATTTCTGTAACCCCACCAATGCCCCAGTCCATTGATTACGCCTGCCGCAAATATCGGTATCCAGGCCATCTGTATTGCCCAGACAGTCAAGCCAAGAAAACCAAAGAGGAATATATTGACAGCCATCATGATAAAAATTCCCAGAAAACTGAAACGACTGTAAAACTTTCTTTCCAGGTAATCATCGGGTGTTTTAAAACCATATTTATCCAGTGTTTCAATATTTCTGGCTTCCTGCCGATACAGTTCAGACCCCTCAAGCAGAACTTTTAGTAAGCCTGCTCTTTGCGGGCTATGAGGATCTTCATTCGTTTCCACACAGGCATGGTGTTTACGATGAATAGCAACCCATTCCTTCGTTACAATGCCGGTCGTTAACCACAACCATAAACGAAAAAAATGGCTAACTGCTGGATGTAGCTCCAGGGCTCGGTGTGTTTGGTATCGATGCAAATAGATGGTGACACTGGCTATGGTGATATGCGTAAGCCCAAGAGTAATAAGAATATAGGCCCATATCGGTAAATCATGGTACATAATGCTTCCCCATTAGAGTCGATAGAAGCAATGCTATCGGAGTCAGACGATGTATTCCAGCCCTGACTTAATTGACCCTGAAGTTGGCCCGTTAATGCACAGGAACAAGACATTCTTTGCGAAACAGAACAGCCGATTTGCATCACAACTTCTTGCCAAAGTCCTGTTACACTCATGCCTAAATCTAGTTGGTTTTTCAGAATAATGACTCTTCCATGAATAAGGAAACGCTTGTTAAAGTAGAGCACATTAGCCGTTATTATGGTGATCACTGTGCCGTAGACGACCTAAGCTTTTCTGTCAGTCGTGGAGAAGTTCTCGGATTTCTGGGGCCAAATGGTGCTGGCAAATCTACCAGCATGCAGATCATTTGTGGTGTGCTTGCCGCTAGCGATGGCAACGTTTCGGTCGCAGGTCATGACATTATCGACGAAGCAAAACTAGCCAAACAACATATTGGCTTTTTACCTGAACAGCCACCTCTGTACACCGACCTGACCGTAGATGAATATCTTAAGTATTGTGGACGTTTGCGAAAAATTTCGAGCAACAATATCACTTCCTCTCTCGCCAACTGTAAAGAACGATGTGGTCTCAATGATGCAGGTGGTCGCTTGATAAGCAACCTTTCTAAAGGATTTCAACAACGAGTTGGTATTGCTCAAGCTATTATTCACTCGCCGTCAGTGGTAATCCTTGATGAACCAACATCGGGCCTGGACCCGATACAGATTGTAGAAATTCGAAGCTTAATCAGTGAATTGAGCGAGGATCATAGCGTGATACTGTCCACTCATATTTTATCTGAAGTCCAGAGTAGCTGTGATCGGGTGCTTATTATTAATCGCGGAAAACTGGTTCTCGATGAAAGCATGCTGTCCCTGCAAGGTGACTCAAAACACTCTTGCTGCATTGTCGCCCTGCAAAAACCTCCGTTACTGGAAGAACTTGAAAAAACAGATGGTGTCACACACATCGATGTTATAGATCAATATCGCTTCCGCATTACCTATCTACAAGATATATGCACGCCAGCAATTCTGGCAAACACTGCGTCAACTGCCGACTGGGGATTGTTTGAATTAATCCCGGAACATGATTCACTGGAGCAAACTTTTATGCGTTTAACTCTAGATGATTTAAATCATGTTCAGCAATCTACACTTTCATCATGAACCCAATTGTCAGTATCGCGGCTAACGAACTTCGGCGTCTTTTCCTGTCACCTTTTGCATGGATTATTCTGGCTGCCGTACAGTTTTTACTGGCTGTTTTCTTTTACCTGCTTCTGTCAAAATTTATGGAGTCAACGACATGGCAAAGTAACAGAGGATTAACTGAAATTGTAGTCGTTGGTCTGTTGCAGGTATCCGGTCTTGTTCTACTGTTAATAGCACCGTTTATAAGTATGCGTTTATTTAGCGATGAATTGCGTAGCGGGACAATAAAGTTACTTCTTTCCGCTCCTGTCTCTATTACTGAACTCGTATTGGGGAAATATATCGGCATTATGATCTTTTTCCTGAGCTTATCAGCGCTGATTGCCCTGATGCCTCTTTCTTTATTAGCTGGAACCAGGCTTGATTTGGGATTATTGGCTTCCGGAATGACTGCACTATTTTTGCTAAGCTCTGTTTTAGCTGCCATCGGCCTTTTTATTTCAAGCTTGAGTAATTCGCCGGCGATCGCGGCAATAAGCACTTTTGTTGTCACCATCCTGCTGTGGATAGTTCATATTGCCAATGACTCAGACAACGAACAGCTACAGACAATAATCAATTATTTATCACTACAAAAACATTTCAATGCCCTGCTTAGTGGCGCATTCAACTCTGTGGACGTAATTTATTTCATCATTATAAGTACTTTGTTTATCGTTCTGAGCATTTGTCGTCTGGATGCACTTCGTACACATCAATGAATCGCCAAAGTCAATTACGTCTGAATAGCAGCATAACAATAATACTTTTGTTGTTGCTTTTTGCTCTGTGTGCCTGGCTCAGTACTCACTTTAACTTTGAGTCAGACTTGACTCGTAGTGGACGACATACTTTGTCTACCGCCAGCCTCGAAATTCTGGCGCAGGCAAGCAAGCCACTGGAGATCAGTGCCTACGCCAGAAAGGATTCTGAACTACGGATTCTTATAAAAGGATATGTTGAAAAATTTCAACGTTATAAACCAGACATTACTTTGCATTTTGTTAATCCAGACGCTGTTCCGGACGAAATAAGACAGCTCGGTGTCAATGTAAACGGCGAATTGATATTGCGTTATGACGGTCGCAAAGAGCACGTTAAATCAAATAGCGAACAGGAGTTCGTCAATGCTTTGCAACGCTTATTGAGAGACGAAGAGCGTTGGCTCGCTTTTCTGGATGGTCATGGGGAGCGTCATCCGGATGGTGAGTCCAATCATGATTTGGGAGAATGGGTTAGACAACTAAACTACCGTGGTTTCAAGTACAGACCTCTTAATCTCACAGAAACCAAAGTAATTCCCGATAATACTTCGGTATTGATTATTGCCAGTCCTTTGGTTGCACTACTGCCGGGTGAACTAATCATCGTTAGAGATTATCTTGAGCAAGGAGGAAACCTGCTCTGGTTGCTTGACCCTAATGAGATATCAGGTATGGATAGTATTGTCGAAAGCCTTGGTATCCGTATCGAACCCGGTGTAGTAATTGATACTGCCAGTCAGTTGCTGGGCATTAACGATCCAACAATTGCACTGACAACAGCACGTCTCTATGGCGATCACCCGATTACTAATGGCTTTGACCTGACTGTGTTCTTTCCAAAAGTTACCGCAATCACTGCTGTTGCTGAAAAAGGCTGGCACATACTGCCTGTATTAAGTAGCGGCAATCACACCTGGCTTGAACTCGGTGAATTGCAGGGAGAAGTAGATTTTAATTCTGTGGAAGAACAAAAAGGACCTCTCACCCTTGGTCTGAGTCTGGAACGCCAAACAAAAGGTTCGCGTAACAATCAACAACGAGTACTCGTTATTGGCGATGGGGATTTCCTCTCTAACACTTATGTTGGCAACAGTGGCAATATGGAACTGGGAATGCGCATGATAAATTGGTTAAGCAGTGATGATAGTCTGATTAGTATCCCACAACAGGCGCTCGATGACGCTGAATTGAAGATGTCACAAATCACTCTCGGAGCATTTGGCCTGAGTTTTTTGCTGGTACTGCCTCTGGGCTTTCTGGGCGTAGGATTTTTCCTCTGGTGGCATCGTAAAAAGCTTTAGAATTTTCGTGCAAAAACGTCTCATTACCAATCTGCTTTTACTTATTGTTGTTGGGGTTTTGACAAGCGTTTTTATTCTCAGTGATAAGCAGGTAGATGAAGTCAAAACCGCATTGCTAAGCGATATTGATGCAGCAGGTATCGAACACATTACTGTTCGACAAAGCACCAAAGAAGATATTGTTTTAAATCGCCAGGGACAACGATGGTTCGTCACATCACCTGTTCATGCGATTGCACATACATCTCGTGTTAATGCGATTCTACACTTACTGAAAAGCAGAAGCTTTGCGCAAATTGATGTAGAGGATAATAGCCTGGAGATTTACCAGCTTGATCCAGCCATCCTTAGCCTGAGAATGAATTCCCATGAGTTTTTTTTCGGTACGACTGAACCAATAGATGACAGGCGTTATGTCATGTTTGATAACACAATTCACCTGATCACTGATCACCTGTTCCATCAATTACGTCAGTCATCAATGTTTTTTGTTAGCCCCAGACTGGTGCCCGAATGGGAAATAATAAGTTCGATTCAGTTTAATGATCAGATCATAAGCAAAGAGATTAATAGTTGGACAATATTACCAGCAAACAATGCTGTTTCAACAGAACACCTCGGATCCCTCGCACAACATTGGAAAAAAGCTGAGGCACGTCAAATCCTGCAATATCAAGGTGCTGATGCTGAAGAAAAAGTAATATTGACATATAAAAGTGGGCGCACTGCTTATTTCGATGTGATCTCCAAAACACCGGATCTTATACTGGGCAGGGCAGACCTCTCCTTGCAATACAACTTGGATAGAACCATGGCTGAGCGTTTACTTGTTGTGGTATCAAATCCCGAAGTAGATTGAAAAATGTATATTCTCCCTAAGCACCTTTCAGCGTTAGAGCGTTGTGCCTGAGTTACCGGAAGTAGAAACAACCCGAAGGGGGATCGAACCGCATTTGCTTGATGAAACTGTAGTCAGGGTAATCGTGAGAGATCATCGCTTGCGCTGGCCTGTACCTAAAACCCTGAATAAAAAACTGCAGGGCCAAAAGATAGAAAAGATAAATCGTCGTGGCAAATATATTCTTCTACAAGTGGAGGAGGGTACAACCCTTATTCATCTCGGCATGTCCGGTAGTCTGCGCATTATTGATGCACACACTCCTGCAGAAAAACACGATCATATTGATATCGTTGTAAGTAGCGGTAAGTGTCTGCGAATGCGTGACCCTCGACGCTTCGGTTCGGTTCTGTGGGCAGGGAAAGAACCATTAAAACATAAATTATTACAAAAACTGGGTCCCGAACCTTTGAGCGACGAATTTACCAGCGACTATATATATACAAAATCCCGGCAACGTAATCAGGCAATTAAGACCTTTATTATGGACAGTCATCTGGTCGTTGGCGTCGGAAATATCTACGCCAGCGAAGCCTTATTTCGTTGTGGTATACATCCAAAAAGAGCTGCAGGTAAGGTATCAATGCATCGATATAAGAATCTGGTTGATTCGATTAGAGAAGTGCTAAGTGAAGCCATAGACAATGGTGGCACCACGCTACGGGATTTTGTCAGCAGTGAAGGCACGCCGGGTTATTTTGCGCAGAAATTAAATGTGTACGGCCGAAAAAATGAACCCTGCCATTCCTGTAACACAGCTATACGACAAATCACCCTTGGTCAACGGTCGACGTTTTATTGTCCGGACTGTCAACACTAAATAGCACAAATTATCTAGCGATCACCTTTGCTTCGCCTTCACCACGTGGATCGCTTGCAGCGTAAACTCTATTTTCCTTTTTATCCCAGAGAATGGCCTGCATGTTTCCATAACGACGATTTTTTTCTTTTAGTGAGTGACCTCGTTTTTTCAATCCAAGCTGTTCTCTTACTGACATGCCGTTTTTCTCATATTGCACTTCATCCGGCAGGTATTGATGATGGTAACGAGGCAGACTGACCCAGGACTGAGGATTATTTCCATCAGCAAAATCCAGCACTCCCAATAAAACCATGCTGATTATGCGACTACCACCCGGTGTACCGAGTATACCGATACGGTCATCTGTTTCTATAAAGGTAGGTGTCATACTGGACAAAGGTCGCTTACCGCCTTCGATGGAATTTGCTTTGTCACCAACCAGGCCATAGGCGTTAGGCGTATGTGGCTTGATAGAAAAGTCGTCCATTTCATCGTTCAATAAAACACCGGTCCCTGGAGCAACAAAACAGGAACCAAATGGCAGGTTGATACTTAAAGTGGCGGCAACACGATTGCCAAGCTTATCTATTACGGAAAAATGTGTCGTGTCCGAACCGGTCTGAATTAAACCCGGCGTGTTACCCAGCTCGCTACTGGGAGTTGCCTTATCAGGATCGATATTTATTGCCAGTCCGTGTAGATAATCCTTGTCCAGCAGTCGTCTCACTGGCACTTTGAAATAGTCAGGATCACCGAGAAATACAGCACGATCTCTGTAAGCACGACGCATAGACTCAATGACATAGTGCTTGCGAGTGATACTATCCATTGAGTCTAAATCAAAATGTTCCAGAATCTGCAGAGCCTGACCCATGACGATGCCACCGGAAGAAGGTGGCGGAGCTGAAACAACGCGCATACCTCGATAGTTAGTAACAATAGGTGCTCGCTCAACAACACGATAATTTTCCAGGTCCTTCAGGCTCCAGACACCACCAGCCTGACTTACTCCCAACACCAGTTTTTCCGCTAGCTCTCCATGATAAAAACCATCATTACCCAGTTCTGCGATGCGCTCCAGCGTAACAGCCAGATCATTCTGTTTAACAACAAAACCAATTTGCGGAATGCGATTATCTTCGAGAAAGATTGCAGCTGCTTCAGGAACTCTTTGCAAAGCCTCCAGCCGGTAACTTACAAGATTCTGATAACGCGCACCTATAGCAAAGCCTTCTTTCGCGTAGCGAATAGCGGCGGCCATTGATTTTTCCAGAGGAAGGCTGCCGTAACGTTGTGCCAGATGCACCAGGCCTGCAGGCACGCCTGGAATACCGGCGGCCAATGCACCATTTATCGAAGCCCCTCTATTTACCTGATCATTTTCATCCAGATACATACGCCGATGCGCTAGCTCCGGCGCTTTTTCTCTGCCATCGATCATGATTTGTTTGTTATCACTGGCGCGATGCAAGAGCCAGAAACCACCACCACCAATACCGGAGGAATAGGGTTCTACAACTGCCAATGCAGCTGTCACTGCGATAGCTGCATCAAAGGCATTGCCTCCCTGTTCGAGTATGTCCAGACCGGCTTCAGTTGCCAGTGGATGCGCGCTGGCGATGGCTGCTGCTGGCGGCAGCTGATTTGCGCCATAACATTGCAAACTAAAGAAAAGGCAAAATAAAAAGATGTGTAATGTTTTCATAAAATAATATCTGGCAAATACATTCTTACTTATTTGCAGTTAATCTTTGGAATTTAGTTTCAAGTTGTTCTCGGGATTCTACATAGTCCGGATTTAAAGGGATGCATTCAACCGGACACAGAACCACACATTGTTGTTCTTCGAAATGACCAACACATTCCGTGCACAACTCCGGCTTGATTTCGTAATGTTCTGCACCCTCGTATATAGCGCTATTGGGACATTCCGGTTCGCACACATCGCAATTAATACAGACATCAGTAATCATTAATGCCATATAAGTTTTCCTTCAACGCCGCTGAGATTATTTCGTCAGTCGCTGTTGTAATGCTTCTTTAACGCTTGCATGTACAAAATTACTAACATCGCCACCATAGCCGGCCACTTCCCTTACCAGACTGGAAGAAATAAAACTCAAATGTTCTGCAGGAGTCAGAAACACCGTTTCTGCGGTATCGTTTAGATGTCGATTCATGCCCGCCATCTGAAATTCGTTTTCAAAATCCGATACAGCGCGCAAGCCACGCACAATAACCTTGGCGCCACATTCGCGGGCAAAGGCCGTCATTAATCCATCGAAACTTACTACTTCTATCCGCTCAAGACCGTCCAGAGCTTCGTTAGCCATTGCCACTCGCTCGTCAATGGTAAACGCGGTTGTTTTGCTGGTACTCTTGGCGACGGCAACAATAACTTTGTCAAACAGGTTCGCGGCTCTCGCCACGATATCGCTATGCCCATTGGTAATAGGATCGAATGTACCGGGATAAATTGCTGTAATCATTATTATATTTTTCTCTAAATGCCGCACTCCAGCAACACATAATTCACTTTGCCTGCCCTGGCCTGTTTCAAGATTGTGTATGGTATCGCAATCGTTATTTCACTATCACTTTCTGCGTAAACACGAGCTCCAGAACGTAAGTGTCCCCTGTTCAGCAAAGTCTCACAAGTATTCTGCAAAAGATTTTCAGCAAATGGTGGGTCCAGAAAAACGATATCAAATTGTTCTGAAGATGAGGAAAGGTAGTTGAGCGCATCGTCACAGACAATTTTGTGAGCAATAGAGCCCAATTCTTCGGCCTGTTGCGCAAGCATAGCAGCACCTTTTTTATTTTTCTCTACAAAAGTAATGCTTGAGGCGCCACGAGATAGGGCTTCAAATCCTAAAACACCACTACCAGCATATAAATCAAGGCAATTAGCTCCTTCTATTATTGGTTGTAACCAATTGAACAAGGTTTCCCTGACTCTATCAGGCGTTGGTCTAATATCAGGATCAGCCGATAGCATGATTTTACGACCACGCCAAACACCGCCAATAATCCGAACCTTACCTGCGGCTTTTGAAGACCGGTTCAGTTTGCCTCCATGCGCGACGGCTCTTCTGGTCCAACCATAACCGTAATTAGTTTGTCTGGATTAATTCGGCGTGCAAAAGCGTCCTTTATATCTTTGATAGTCACCGCCTCAATGTTGGCATTGAAGCTATCCAGATAATCCAGTGGTAAACCGTAAAACCCAATTACCGCGACATAGCCCAATATACTGCTGTTGCTGTCTATACGCAGAGGAAAGCCACCGGTAATGTTTTTCCTTGCGGCCTCGAGTGCAGATGAGCTGGGGCCATTTTCACTAAAGTTTCTGATATTCTCACGCAGGACTTTTACAGCTTCCTCTGCCTGATCTGCTCTTGTGGATAAACTGGCCAGAAAGGGCCCATATTCTCGCATAGGCGAAAAATAACTATAGGCGCTGTAGGAAAGGGCGCGTTTTTCCCTGATTTCCTTGAACAATAATGACACCAAACCACTACCACCAAGAATGTGGTTACCAACATAAAGAGGAAAATAATCCGGATCGCCTCTTTTCATGCCTGGTTGTCCAACTAACACATGAGTCTGCGTAGACGGATGGATAGTTTTGATTTCTTTCGATTCAGCCAACACAGGTACAGCAGGTAGAGCTGAAGCCTTTTCGCCTTTTTCCAAGGAGCGGGTTAATTCCTCAGCCAAAATCTTTGCCTGTGCCTTGCTTACATCACCAACAATGGCAATAACAGCATTACGGGCTACATAGTAGCGATTATGAAAAGCGACAATATCGGCACGACTAATTAAATTGATACTTTCTGCGGTGCCTTCTTTTGGATAGGCATAGGGATGCTCACCGTAGATCGCTGCATAAAATGCATCTCTCGCGATTGCCGCCGGAGATTGCTGTTTTTGCTGTATACCAACAAGAAATCGTTTGCGTTGCCTCTCTAAAGCCTGTTCTGGAAAGTCTGGTTCAGACATTACTTTGCGTAAATTATTAAGCGCTTTTTCCAGCTTGTTTTTTTCGACAAGACTTCGCAGGGATACCGAGGCTGAATCATAACCTGCGCTTGCGCCGTAATTGGCACCCAGGCGTTCAAATTCATAGCTGATCTGATCGGCATTCATTTGAGCAGCACCTTCATCCAGCAAACTGTTAGTGATTGCAGCTAAACCTTTTTTATCCAGAGCATCACGTGCGCTACCGGCATCAAAATTTACCTGAATATCGACCATAGGCAATTCATGGGCTTCGACAAAATACACTTTTGCTCCCTTTGTAGTTTGCCAGTGCTGAATCTGGGGCGTGGCAAAAACCGGTGCAGCAATAAACAAAAACAAATACCAGTAATTAGCGACCATGGCTTTGCCCTCCATTAGCGGCTCTACGCACTGAGCGATCTATGGCTTGTGGCTCCAACACAGCAACGGTAAGTCGATCATCGATAAAATATTTGCGCGCGACAGATTGCACTTGTTCTGCCGTCACCGCCTTCACTCGATCAACATACTCGTCAACTATAGTCCAGGACAAACCAACTGTTTCCAACATGCCCAGAATCATCCCCTGATAAAAAACAGAGTCCTTTTCATAAATATCACTGGATACCACCTGCGCCTTGACTCGTTCGAGTTCCTGTTCACTAACTGGATTATTTTGCAGATCTGTCAATTCCTGACGAATTGCAATTTCAAGTTCATCAGTGGTTTTTCCCTGGGCAGGTGTGCCGCTCAGGGTAAACAAACCGTCCAGTCTCGAAGTCAAGGGATAACCCGCTCCTACATTGCTGGCGATTTCCTTACCGCGCACCAGTCGGCTGGCGAAACGTGCGCTACTACCACCATCAAGCACGCCAGCCAATACCTCCAGAGCATAGGGCTCCCATTGTTCAATTATTGCTGACTCAACCAGCGTTGTTCTCAGCGCAGGTATTTTGTAGGCCATCAATATATGAGGAATTTCAGCTGGTCGTTTTATTACTACTCGTTTTATGCCGTATTGTTCAACTTCACTAATTGAATTAGGAGGAGAAATTTTTTCAGCTTTTAATTTACCAAAATACTTTTTGGCGAGCTTATACACATCCTCAGGTATAACATCGCCAGCTACAACGACTGTGGCATTGTTTGGTGCATACCATTGACGATACCAATCCTTTAGATTGTCAGATTGCATGGATTGCAAATCAGCCATCCAGCCAACTATTGGCTGACGATATGGGCTGGTTTGATAAGCCGTTGCCATAGCTACTTCATGAGAGAACGCACGCGGATTATCTTCGGTACGCATACGTCTTTCTTCTTGAACTACCTTTATCTCTTTCAAAAATTCTGCGTCAACAATACTAAGGTTTCGCATCCTGTCCGCTTCCAGTTTAAAGCTTATTTCCAGTCGGGATTTTTCCATGGTCTGGAAATAGGCGGTATAATCTGCGCCAGTAAAAGCATTTTCTTCTCCTCCATTTGCAGAAATTATGCGTGAAAACTCTCCTGCCGGATATTTTTTCGTACCTTTGAACATCATATGCTCAAGGGCATGCGAAATACCTGTAATACCCTCGTGTTCGTAACTGGAACCAACTTTATACCAGACTTGTGACACTACAACTGGCGCGCGATGATCTTCTTTTACTAGTAATTTCAGGCCGTTTTTCAGTGAAAACTCATGAACTTCAGCCTGTGCTGTTGTAAAGCAGCAGAGTAAATAGCAAATCATTAATAGGTTTTTACTTATTTTCAAACAACATCTCCCGTGATTATTCAAATGACGCGAATACTTTCCTCAAATATTACAGTCTTTAGAGTGTGATTCATTTTAGTAGTTCGATGCCTGTTAATGATAGGATCCGGCGTCGATTCAACATACGCTTCAATCTGATATGTTTGGTTTTAAAAAA
>JABHFC010000355.1 GCA_018676275.1 Gammaproteobacteria bacterium
CACTAATTATTTGTTTTTTTAACATTGCTTGCCAAAAATATGCGCTTAGATGTGTTTTGGATTTACATTAATACTAATAGTGCTCACATGTTATTATTTTTCCACACCTATTGATATAAAGTGATTAAAACATTTTTTGCATTGAAATATATAAACCGCATGCAAGGGGAGTAAAGCTTGGGAATTAATATTGGATCAGATGAAATTTCATCTCTTGTAGAAAAAGATCGAGTGCACAAACGTGTTTATACAGATCCGGCCATTTTTGAGCTGGAAATGCAACGTATCTGGGGTACGGCATGGGTTTTTATAGGACATGAAAGCCAGGTGCCGAAACCAGGTGATTACTATGCTACCACTCTTGGCAAACAGAGTGTCATTATGACACGACATCACGATGGTGAAGTTAAAGTTTTGTTTAATCGATGTTCTCACAAAGGTGCACAGCTAGTTGGGGATAGCTGTGGACATGCGCCGAAATTCCGTTGTAGTTATCATGGATACGTTTTTGATACTGATGGAACCCTGCTACATATTCCGAGAGAAGAAGGTTATAAAAACACCAGTTATTGTAAAGGTAAGGCTGGTGCTAACGTACAAAATGTACCACGCATGGAAATATATCGCGGTTTTATCTTTGCCAGTTTGGCCACACAGGGTCAGGACCTGGTTTCCTGGCTGGGCATTTCAACCAGTTCATTTGACAATGCAATTGACAGATCACCTACTGGTGAAATTGAGATTACCGGAGGTAGTTTACGTTACATGCATGATGCCAACTGGAAAATATTACTGGAGAATGTTACCGACAATATGCATCCACAGGTAACCCATCAATCGGCTTTTCAGCCGGCCAAACAGTTGGGTATGAAATATTCAGATAAGGATAAACCCTTAGCGCTCGCAATGCTTGAGCCCTTTGGCTCATCTTATGATTTTCTGGACGAGATAAAAATGACTGTCTGTGGCATTGGCCACAGCTATACGGGAGGAGCTGTAAGTATTCATTCTGCCTACCCAAAGGAATCTCAATATGTAAAGAAAATGCAATTGCAATACGGTGAAGACAGGACAAATAAAATTCTCTCAATGAATCGACAAAATACAATTATTTATCCGAGTATTGCATTCAAGTCTGCTTTACAGACGATTCGTATTTACAGACCTGTTGCGGTCAATAAAACTATTCAGGAGACCTGGACCTATAAATTAAAAGGCGCTCCTGATGATATGCTGGAAAATTCCGTACTATACAATCACATGATATTTTCCCCTGCCTCGATTGCTGGTCATGATGATTATGAAGCTTATCACCGGATTCAACATGGTTTATCCAATAATGCGTCAGACTGGGTTAGTCAGCATCGCCATATGAATAGCGATAGCATAAATGAAGACGGTACAAGAAGCGCGCCCGGCACCAGCGATATTGTGTTTCGACATGAATTCGAAGCATGGAAGCACTATATGACTAATACTGTTTAGACGATCGCTCTTAATTTTTTATTTATGTAAATGGATTGTAAAATAGCTGACTTATTAGATATGCATAATTTTTTTCTCATTTTTTTCAGTACGATAGTCTTGTTTTTAATTTCGCCTGTTACTGTCTGTAAGGCAGGGCAAACTGCAGAATTAGAATCGATATTTTTACCTTTCAGATCGATACTTGAAGAAAAGGATAGTTATCTTCCTGAATCGCAGACTGCTGAAAGGAAAAAATCTATTTATCAGGACGTATTCTCTCAGGCTTTAGAACTAACGAAGTCACATCCCGAAGAATTAATATCCGTTTTAATAGCCGGACTGGCGGAAGCCGAGCAGGAAATTTACTACCCTGCCGCCTACATACTGAGAAGTATTACCGGACAGAATAATGGTTACCGTGTTTTTTCAAGCCCGGAGGAAAGGCAAAAAAGTCGACTTGCATGGCTGGACTGGTGGTTAAAGAATAAGGGTTCTTTTGTTGTTCAGTCTGCTTTACCTGAAGGCTCAACTCTAATTGTCGATGAAATTCCTGGACGACTGTTCGGAAATGATGATGAACCTCCAGGACGTTTGTTACACATTGATGTGTCGGGCAGAACAATTATTGATCTTCAAAATTTGAAAATGCCCTACGATGCGGTACGCATTGATGATAATAATTATTTCGTCAACATTATTCGTGCCCGTTCTGTTTTTCACATAGATCACAAAGGTAATGTGCTATCTAGAATAACTGTTGGTGGCTACCCATGCAGTTTACAGGTGTTGAGTAATGGTAATTTGCTGGTAGCGGGGTGGGACGATGATATCCCCGGTTTTGTGAGGGAATTTGACCTGGATGGAAATATCGTCTGGCAGATTGAAAATCTGCAATGGCCATGGAAAGCTGAGCGTCTGGAAAACGGAAACACCCTGATAGCTGATGCTGGAAGCAAACGGGTTTTTGAATTAAATAGTAAGGGTGAAGAGGTCTGGGCTGTAGATGAACTTGGGCCGGGAACTACAGAATTATTCGATCAACTGGGTCCTGTATATCTGCAACGACTGGCGGATGGTAATACCCTGGTTTCAATTCGAGGCACAAGTAAGATTATTGAGTTGGATAAAACTGGTAGAACCGTTTGGGAAGTTGGGTCAGAGCTTGTGAAAAATCAATATTCAGCAGTACGACTTTGGAATGGAAATACGCTGATTGCAGATGGAGGGAATTTCAGAGTGATTGAAATAAATATAAATAAAGAAATTGTCTGGATGAAAGATGGGATTGGATATCCGGCGAAAGCCTATCGTTACTAGGGTTTATAGTATTTAACGGAACATGTCGTCCTGTTTCGAACGGATAAGTGAATTTGTATCCTCTTCACCCTGATGCAGTTCATGTCCCCTGATTATGACAACAGGCGAGGCGTCTGCAGCTTCTCCCATTAAAATACAGGCCGCGCATGCCAGAGCATCCGCATCGGCAGTTTCACTGACACGTAATACCTGTCCGAAAAGATCTTTGTCACCACGAAGATCCCGTATTGGTAGTATGCCGGAAGAACCAATAGCAAGTCCCACTGTGCCGACACGCCAGGCACGACCAACACTGTCGTTAATTATTAGGCCTAGCTGCCTGTTACTTTTATGTTGTAATTTAGTGCGAAGATCAGTAGCAGAGACATTTGAATCTTCTGGAAGTAAGCTTACAAACTCCCCGTTTTCCGGAGCACCAACATTGGAGTGATCTATTCCGGCATTGGCCATAACAATTCCGGAGCGATGTTCGACGATAATCACCCCTTCCTTACAACGGATGATTTCATTAGATTCCTGTAAAATAAGCTCTACCTGTCTCGGATCCTTGTCAGCTATTTTTGCAATACGCTTAGCTTCATTGCCTGGCGTTACGCTTTCCAGATCTATTATTCTCCCTTCTGCCTTTGATACTATTTTCTGTGCGACAACAATAATATCGTTATCAGCAAGTACAAACTCGGACTTCTCGATGTTTTCGAAAATAATTTTTGAAAGATCGTCCCCTGGTACGATTAAGGGAATTCCGGGAACTGCATAAAGTGACAGAGATAATCCAGACATGTTTATTGTATAATGCAACGTTTGTAGTTAAGGGGGCGTAAATTTAAGTTAAGGGCGGGAGGTATGCAAGTTCTTCCCTAATTTTCTGAAAATCAGTTTGTAATAATAATGAATACAGGTTCTGAAAAATACCTCGCCCTCTCAGGCGGCATCGGTGGTGCCAAGCTTGCATTGGGTTTGCAACATTGTCTGGATAAGTCTCAATTATCAATTGTGGCTAATACAGGTGATGATTTTGAACACCTTGGGCTGGCAATATCACCTGACATTGATACTTTGCTTTATACCCTTGCAGATTTGAATAATCAGGAACTGGGCTGGGGCAGAAGAGATGAGAGCTGGAATTTTGCGGAGGCCAGTAAGCAGATCGGTCTGGACACATGGTTCAGTCTGGGAGACAGAGATTTAGCAATTCATTTATATCGTAGTCAGCGTTTAAGAGAAGGAGCAAACCTGAGTCAAATAGTGGAGGAATTATGTAATCGATTCAAAATTCAGGCGAACATTATTCCGATGAGTGATTCTCCTGTGAGGACCATGGTGGATACTAATATCGGCACCTTGCCTTTCCAGGAATATTTCGTCAAAAACAGATGTAAACCAATCGTTTCTGAGATACGTTTTGATGGCATTGAAAAAGCCCGGCCGGCACAGGCCTTTCTGGAGTGTTTGGACGATAGTAATTTGAGTGCCATAATAATTTGCCCGTCAAATCCATTTTTGAGTGTTAATCCAATTTTGTCACTACCATCATTAAAAGAAAAAATTAAGGCTGTTGGTAAACCAGTTATAGTTGTCTCTCCAATTGTTCAGGGAAATTCCATTAAAGGACCTACAGCAAAATTGATGCAGGAATTAAATCTTGAGTGTAGTGTAGAAACGATAGCAAATTTGTATAAAGATATTTCTTCTGCAATTGTCATAGATAATACAGATAAATCTGCAATTAACGATATCAAGTCCACAGGTCTTGAAATACTCAGCGCGAATATCGTAATGAATAGTTTGCAGGATAAAATCGGCCTGGCAAATGAAGTAATAGATTTTTCACGTAGTTTGTAGACTCGAATAAATATCCTCTCATGTGGGTAATAGTGCCAGTTAAATCTTTTCGTAATGCCAAATTACGACTGGATGGTGTATTGAGCTCGGAGCAGCGCGCAAAACTAAGTTATCTAATGGTCGATGATATTTTACTAACCTTACAGAGTTCGGCTGATGTACATGGGGTCGCAATAATAAGTAGTGATGAATCAGTTCGCTCCCTGGCGCAAGGCTATAAGACTGAGTTTTTACTGACTGATGCTGATAGCGGATATTCTCAAGACGTTATGCATGCTGTTACGGAAGTTAGCCAGCATGTAAATGAGACCATAGCGATTATCCCTTCAGATGTGCCGCAACTTTCGTGCGATGATCTTTCACAAATAAATCTGAGTCATGAACAGGGGTTAACTTTGTGCCCTGCAATTGTTGACGGTGGGACCAACGGGCTGGTGTTTAGCCCGCCACTAAGTATTCCGCTGATGTTTGGTGTTGATAGTTTAAGGAAATATGAAAGTATAGCGTTGGAAAATAATATCCCTTTGAAAATTCAACCCGTCGTTGGATTGGAAAGAGATATAGATAGACCAGAGGATTTACTTTGGTTACAGAATCAAAACTCTGGTGGTAAGGCGTGGTTGTACGTTCGTGAACTGGCTATAAAGAGTATTTAATTTAATTTGCTATCCGAAGTTGGCAACTTTTTTCATCGGTTCCTGACTTTCCAGGTATTCATCATAACTTCCTTTGAAATCCACCAGTTTTTGATTTTTGATTTCTATGATTCGCGTGGCCAGCGATGAAACGAATTCACGGTCATGGCTGACAAATATTAAGGTGCCTTCATAATGTTCAAGTGCGAGGTTCAGAGATTCAATTGACTCCATGTCCAGATGGTTGGTAGGTTCGTCCATAAGTATGACATTGCATTCCATCATCATTAACTTACCAAATAACAACCGGTTTTTTTCACCGCCGGAACAAACTCTCACCTGTTTCTGAAAATCATCAGAAGAAAACAGAAGTTGACCAAGGGTGGCACGCACGATCTGATCGTCGTGATTGGGCTTACGCCATTGACTCATCCAGTCAAATAAATTCAGGTTGCATTCGAATTCATTATTGCTGTCCTGAGGGCAGTAGCCGACGCTGGCATTTTCTGCCCATTGAATTGAACCATTATTGGCAACAAGCTCGTTTATCAAACAACGAATTAATGTAGTTTTGCCAGCACCATTTTCACCGATCACTGCCAGCCGTGTGCCGGCTTCAAGGATCATGCTGCCTTCATCGAACAACTTTTCACCGTCGAAACCATGCCCCAGTTCTTTCAAAGTCAGGGCAAGACGATGAAGTTTTTTCTCTTGTCTAAAACGAATGAAGGGGTTGAGTCGGCTGGATGCTTTAATGTCTTCAAGTTCTATTTTTTCGATTTGTCTGGCACGAGAGGTAGCCTGTTTTGCCTTCGAGGCATTTGCCGAAAAACGACTGACGAACTGTTGCAAATCAGCGATTTGTGCACTCTTCTTTGCATTTTCCGACTGCATGCGTTCGCGAGCCTGAGTAGAGGCAGTCATAAAATCATC
>JABHFC010000356.1 GCA_018676275.1 Gammaproteobacteria bacterium
TCAAGCGGGGAAATTCAACATTATCCCGTTGTTATTGTTGGTGGCGGCCCCATTGGGCTGTCAACAGCGATAAGTCTTGCTCAACGCGGGATCAAATCCATTGTGCTGGAAAAATATAATACTGTCAGTGATGGCTCGCGTGCGATTTGCTGGGCAAAAAGAACATTGGAAATCTTTGACCGTCTTGGTACTGGCGATCGCATGGTGGAAAAAGGTGTCGTCTGGAACCAGGGCAAAGTTTATTTTGGTAAAGATCCAGAACCCATTTACGGCTTCGACCTTCTACAGGACAAAGAACAAAAATACCCTGCCTTTATTAACCTGCAACAGTTTTACGCAGAAGAATATTTGATTGAACTCTTTCCGCAATATCCACAAACACAGATCCGTTGGCAGAATGAAGTAGTCGATATTGATAATGGAAAAGACAAAGTCACTGCAACAGTTAAGACGCCAGACGGTAACTACAAGATTAGTGGTGACTATCTAATTGCAGCAGATGGACATCGCAGCCCGGTACGGACAATGATGGGTCTGGATTTTGAAGGTCGTATTTTTGAAGATCATTTCCTTATTGCCGATATCAAAATGAAAGCAGACTTTCCTGCCGTGCGTCGCTTCTGGTTCGACCCACCTTTCAATCCGGGACAGACTTCGTTGATCCATAAACAGGCTGATGATATCTGGCGTATAGATTTTCAGATGGGTTGGGATATTGATAAAGAAGAAGTCATGAAGGAAGAAAATATCGATGCCAAGGTGCGGGCTTTTCTCGGTCCCGATATAGAGTTCGAATATGACTGGGTCAGTCTTTACACCTTTCAGTGCCGGCGTATGAAGAAGTTTGTACATAACAGAGTAATTTTCGCTGGTGACTCCGCACACCTTGTTTCTCCTTTTGGCGCCCGCGGTGCTAATGGCGGTATGCAGGATGTCGATAACCTGGTCTGGAAACTGGATTTGGTACTCAGTGGCCATAGCTCGCCCGACTTTATTAACACCTACGACGATGAACGTATTTATGGTGCTGATGAAAATATCACCAACTCATCCCGCAGCACTGATTTCATGACACCGAAAAGCGAGATTAGTCTCTCCTTCCGCGATGCGACACTGGAACTTGCCCGCGATTTTCCTTTTGCTCGTGGCGTGGTGAATCCTGGTCGCCTGTCTCTGCCCTGCACTCTGGATGGATCGCCACTAAATACAGAAGATGAAGACGATTTTTCTGCAAAACAACGCCCCGGCAGCCCATGCCTGGATGCGCCGGTGATAATTGAAAATGAAGACGGCTGGTTATTGAATCAACTAGGCGAACGTTTTGTCGGCCTGTATTTTGTGGATGCAGATAACCCCGCTCCGGATAAGTTACAGCATGAGAACCCGAATATAGTCATTGAAATTCTCTCAGTCGGTAAAGACAGTGCAAATATCATTGATAAAAACGGCCTGATTGAAAAACACTACGATGCAAAGCCAGGGACTTTCTATCTCATTCGTCCGGATCAACACATCGCTGCTCGCTGGCGGAGCTTTGATTCAAATAAAATCGAGAAAGCTCTGGCACGAGTTATCGGTAGCTAGATTCGCTGTAAAAAATAGCTCCACAAGAGTGATATATTTTTGCTAGACTAAGCAGGTATTCCATCTATTGGAGTATTACCTAAGGGGCGGCCAAAAGGCCTGAGACATCGATTTGATGAACCCTGGAACCTGATCCGGATAATGCCGGCGTAGGAATAGGACTCTGCTATAGTTTTTGTTCTCTCCACCGATCCGGGTCTCTAACTGGAGTCTGCCAAACTCCTGGAGACTTAAAATATGTTCAGTCGTTTTAATTGTGCCTTGCTGCTTATTGTCAGCCTATGCACAAGCACCATCCTTTCAGCAAACGATGTTCTGGAAGAAATTGTCGTAACTGCAGGCTTTCGTGACACAGAACTTATGAAAAGTGCCGGAAGTATCAGCGTGCTTGATGAGCAGCTTATTAAAGATCGGGCGGCACGCCATTTCGATGAAACCATTAACACCCTGCCAAATGTGAATTTCTCCGTTGGTGGCACTCGCGCCCGCTTTGTCCAGATCCGCGGTGTCGGTGATCTGGAACAGTTTGTTGATCCGAAGCATTTCCCTTCCGTCGGTATTACTATTGATGATGTCGAAGTCGGCACAACGGCCACCGGTGCCGTGCTGATGGATATAGACCAGATTGAATTATTGCGCGGTCCCCAGGGGACGAAATTTGGTGCCAATGCACTGGCCGGCATAATTAATATTCGTACTCAACAACCTGCCGACACTTTTAGCGGCCACATCGAAACCGGTTACGGCAATTTCGATAGCTGGCATATTGGTGCAACTCTTAGCGGCCCTTTGTCCGACTCAGTTCAGGGTCGTATTGCTGTTCAGCAAAATAAAAGTGATGGTTATTATAAAAATGAATTCCTTGGTCGTGATGACAATAATGAACGTGATGAGTTATCAGTACGCGCTAAATTACGCTGGTCAGCAGACAATGGAGCTGAAGTAAATCTGACTGCTTCATATGCAGATCTGGACGGAGGCTACGATGCCTTCTCGCTTGATAATGTCCGTAGCACCCTTTCTGATAATCCAGGCAATGATAAACAGGAAACTACAGCTCTGGCAATGAAAGCCAGTATGCCTGTTCTCGAGGGAATAACGCTTGAAGGTGTTTTCAGCTGGCGCGACAGTGACGAGGATTATGCCTTTGATGAGGACTGGGTATTCTCCGGTTTTTGTGATGGTGTTCGTTGTGACCCATTGTTTGAGTTTTCCAGTACTGATGAACTGTTGCGTTCTAGCGATGTATATTCTATTGATGTCCGACTTAAATCCGATCCAGCGCGTCTCGCCTGGGTAGCTGGCATTTATGCGCAAAAACGCAATGAAGATCTGCAACGTCAGCACTTCGGTCCGTTTAGCAGTGACTATGAAACGGAACGTTATGCAATTTACGGGGAATTAGTATTTGAACTGGCGGACAATTTGAATCTCACCGCGGGTCTGCGTTACGAACACTTTGAAGACAAATATAATGATAGTAATACATTAATAACCGACTCCACTGACAACTACTGGAGTGGCAAATTAAGTCTGGAATACCTGGCTGGTGAGAATACTTTGTTATACGGCACGCTCTCCCGTTCGGTAAAACCCGGTGGTGTGAATACTGAAACCAGTTCTAGTTTTCCCTTTATTACTGCATCCTTTCAGCCCTTCCTGCTATCGCGACAGCAGTTCTCTGCTGAAACCCTGTTCAACAAGGAAGTCGGTATTAAGGCGCGTTACCTCAATGATAAGTTGGCATTAAGACTAAGCCTGTTTCATATGGATAGAAGCAATGCCCAACTTGAAAGCTTTGTATGGGATGCCAACACCTTCATCTTTACCGGGTTTCTTGATAGCACTAGCGATGCAGAAAATTATGGTGCGGAGCTGGAAGTGACTTACCAGGCAAATGATCAAATCGAATTGTTTGCCAATATTGGCTACCTGGAAACCAGCGTTGATGAGCTAACCATCTTTGATTTAGATACTTCTCAATTTATTACGCGTTCAAACCGAGAACAAACAAAAGCACCAAACTGGCAATACAATCTCGGCCTTAACCTGGATCTTAGTGAGAAGCTGCACGGACGTTTTGAAATTGAAGGCCGTGATAAAAGTTTCTTTGGTTATTATCACAATGGACAAATAGGTAGCTACACTCTTGCTCATGCCAGTCTTACTTATCAAATCGGTGATTTTAATATTCAGGCCTGGGTGCGAAATTTGTTTGACGATGACTACCAGGTACATGGATTGTACTTCGCCAATGATCCTCGTGACGGATTTGCAGTTAATCGCTCCTACTATCAGTTTGGCGAGCCACGAGTTTATGGTATGAATGTGAGTTATAACTTTTAATTTCTTTTCGTCATCCCCGCGACGGCGGGAATGACGGGACAAAGTGAATACTATTGGGGTTAATAATATGAAACTAACAGCAGAAATCAGCATGTACCCTCTACGCGAGGATTTTATTCCACCGATAGATGCAGTGATTGCTAAATTGAATAGCTTCGCTGATATGAAGGTTAATACCTTTGCCACAGCCACGACTCTGATAGGAGACTATGATTATGTGATGGCTGCGATAAAAGAAACCCTTGCCTGGAGCTACAATGAGTTTGGTACCGCTGTATTCGTTACCAAATTGATTCCGGGCTACGACCCTTCTTAATGCAGGAAATCTCTCAATTCCTTTTATCGCTGTTAAACGGCTTAAGTGGCTGGGAAGCCTGTGCAGTGGTATTGGCAATTGCCTATTTGTTACTGGCAGCAAAAGAGAGTATCTATTGTTGGTATTGCGCCCTGGTTAGTACGGCTATTTTCACTTTCCTGTTTTGGGATGTCAGCTTACTAATGGAATCGGCCCTCAATGTTTATTACATGATCATGGCTGTCTATGGTTGGCATCAATGGAGATACGGCGGAAAGGAACATAGCGGTATACCTATACGGGCATTGGATAGTAAACAACATCTGCTAATAATTGGCGCAGTAATCATAATTAGTCTTATATCCGGTTTACTCCTCAGTCAATATACAAATGCTGCCTGGCCCTATGTTGATTCATTTACCACCTGGGGCAGTGTCATCACTACTGTCATGGTGGCGAAAAAAGTATTGGAGAACTGGCTCTATTGGCTGGTCATCGACAGCGTTTCAATTCCACTTTACATAGACAGGGGCCTCTACCTTACTGCCATTTTATTTATGGTTTATATTGTTATTGTCGTTGTTGGTTACCTGAGCTGGCGTCAACGCTATAACTCACAACAGTCTCTTGCCAATGCCTGAAGATCCGCTACACGGCTGGACCGACTGGGGCTCACCATTTCAATCGCTACGCCTGCTTGAAAAACTGGATGCAGGACTGACTAATCAGAACTATCTTATTGAAGCCGATGGGCGCAAATGTGTACTACGCATTAATGCGCCTTACAGCTTGGCACTTGGGATCGATCGTAGTAGAGAAAAGCTTATCCTGGAAAAAGCGAGCGCCAGCGGACTGGCACCAGATATACTATTTTGTTCGCCTGAACATGGTGTATTAATTACATATTTTATTGACGGTCAGCACTGGCATGCGTCTGATCTTGATGACGCGGATAAATTATCGCTTCTGACTACTGCTATAAACCAGATTCATAATCTGAATGTTGAAACTAAAAAATTTGACTATCAAAAACATGAGCAGAATTACTGGCAACAATTGCAGGATAAAGCTGTTTCCATTCCTGATGAGTTATATAGACAACGAGATAGTGTTCTTGGATTTATAGAAAAAATTCCTGTGACAGCTACGATCTGTCATCACGATCTAAATCCTGGCAATATTATTATTCAGTCAGACAAGATCTATTTTCTCGATTGGGAATATGCCGCACCTGCATGGCCTGCATTTGATTTCGCTGCACTGTCAGTGGAGTGGGCTATCCCTGTTGAGCAATTACCTTTACCAGCTCATATTAGTGTTGATGATGTCCTACAGGCCACAGAGTTTTATATTTATCTTTGTAACTTGTGGTCGGCGCTACAAAAGGAAAATAACAGTTAGAGCTTCAACACTTTTGGCATTAATGTGATTCTTCCAGGAATTTCTTTGCATCAAGTGCTGCCATACAACCAGTACCGGCAGAAGTCACTGCCTGGCGATAGATAGGATCGGATACGTCACCTGCAGCAAAGACACCCTCCACACTGGTTTGTGTTGCCAGACCGTTACTACCGGTCTTTACCTTGATATAGCCATCCTTCATCTCCAGTTGTCCTTCAAAAATACCGGTATTAGGTTTATGGCCGATAGCAATGAAAAGACCATGCACATCGATCTCCTCTGTTTCATCTGTCTTTACATTCTTGATTCGCACGCCATTAACACCTGTTTCATCACCAAGCACTTCATCCAGTACATGATCCCAGGCGATGCTGACATTACCATCATCGCCGGTTTTACCAATTAACTGATCACTCAAAATCTTTTCTGAACGGAATTGATCACGCCGGTGAATTACGGTGACGTGTGATGCGAGATTAGCAAGATACAAGGCTTCTTCGACAGCGGTATTGCCACCGCCAACAACGGCTACTGCCTTGCCTTTATAAAAGAACCCATCACAGGTAGCGCAGGCAGACACACCTTTACCTTTAAATGCATCTTCCGAGGGCAGCCCAAGGTACATGGCCGAAGCACCAGTTCCGATGATCAATGCATCACAAGAGTACTCACCATCGTCTCCAGTCAGCGTAAAAGGCCGTTTACTCAGGTCGACAGCGTTAATAGTGTCGTAAATGAGCTCCGTGCCGAAACGTTCTGCATGTTGTTGCATGCGCACCATCAGATCAGGTCCCTGAACGCCTTCATTATCGCCGGGCCAGTTATCAACATCCGTAGTGGTGGTCATTTGTCCGCCTACTTCAATACCAGTAATGATAACCGGCTCCAGACCCGCACGGGCAGCATAAACGGCGGCAGTATAGCCAGCCGGACCTGACCCAAGAATTAGTAATTTATGATGATTCAAGACCTTATCCTCTGTTCTATTGTTTTTGCGCTATTGTAGCAAACTCCCCAAAGGGAAGCTGTGCTGGAATATTAAAATCAAGCGATTGAGACAGGAATCTTAATCGGCGGGAGTATCAGGGCTTATTAGGCAGAGTCCTGCTACGTATGGAACTTACAAATCTTTTAACGCATCCTGCATAGCCTGCAAGACGATGTCCTTGTCATTCAAATTAGCGCTTAATATTAATGCCAGTTTAGTCAGATAGAGGGAGTGTTTACCCTCTCCCGCCTGGTCAATACTATCGGCCAGGGTATCGTAGATTTGCTCCAGATCTTCTACTGCAATTTCCTGCTTATTCATAATTAACTCCCGCCCTACATATTTAAACCGACAGCCAGCATGATCGCCTGTTCCAACCCACTCGCACCAACCTGCTGCCAGCGTGCACAGACATGCTGATCAGGACGAACCAGGTAATAACTAATCTGCCCGCTCGCATACACCTCAGCACATTTGTCATCTGGATCATGAATATGAATTGCGCCTGCTGTAGATGAACTGGCCGATGTGATTGACAGAATATCAAAGGGTATGCCGCGTTTCTGAATCTTGTCCTTTATATCGATTAAAGGTTTCGCAACCTGTCCATCTTTGCTGAAGTGAAAAAGATAGAATGAGGCATGCATGTGATCCAGTAAATAATTATCGGAACCCAGTTTTACATTACTGACCGGACTACCAGTACAAATGCCTTTATCGCCAGGACCAATATTCACTTCAAAACTGTTCAGAGCTGAATCAATGTAATGATGTGGTCTGGATGTGCGCCAATGAAACAAGGGACGCACGAATGGCTGACTTAACGAGAGAGATAATGTTGCATCTCTTAACAGCTTGTAACCGGCTGTTGGTGGAGTCATGAAGCGCGTACTTTTGCTGGCCTCATCAATAATTTCCCATGCGGAAGTAACTCGTTCTTCAGAGTAAGTATCAAGCAGAGCTTGCCCACCCCAGTCCTTGACCACTGCCGCCAGTTTCCAGATCAAATTGTGACCATCCTGCCAGCCGGTATTGGCACCGCGAACACCAAATATAGGTAACATATGAGCTGCATCACCGGCAAAAACGATGCGCTTGTGAACATAATCTTGCAAGGTCATGGCACGTGCTGAATAGACAGAACACCAATCCAGTTCCCATGTTGATTTGACACCGACCATATCCAGCTGAGCCTGGATACGGGAATTCAGCAAATCTTCTTGCAAAGCCTGTTCCGGTGTTTCATCTTTTGGTAGTTGATAATCAATTCGCCAGATATTCCCCGGCTCACGATGCATCAGTACCGTGTTGCCAGGGTTCCAGTCTGGATCAAAGAAGGCCAGACGTTCTGTTGGTAGATCAATCTCGATTTCAATATCTGCAATAACAAAGCGTCCTTCGAAGGAATCACCTTCCATTCGTAAGCCCGTCAGGTTACGAACTTTTGATTGAGCACCATCGGCAGCTACCACCCATTCTGCATCGAGTTGATATTCACCTTCTGGCGTATCAACGGTAAGACTGACAGATTCCTCGTTGAGGGGAATATCAACGACCTTGGAACCCCAACGCAAATCGATTAGCGGATTCTGTAGCACCTTGTCGACCAGGTATTCTTCCAGGTATTGTTGCTGCAGGTTATTCATCGGCGCGTAGCGACTATTATCGTCCAATGGCGCTTCCATTCGAAACACAACCTCACCACGATAAAATGAGTTACCCGCATTCCAGGGGAGCAGTTTCTCTACCATCCGCTCGGCCACCCCAACCTGTTGCAAGATCTCCATCGAACGATAAGTAAATACTATTGCCCGACTACCTTCAGATACCTGTACCGCTGATTCCAGTAATACCACTGGTATATCATACCGCGCCATATCGAGCGCCATCGCCAGGCCAACCGGGCCGGCACCCACTATCACTACCGGATGTGTTTTACTTTCACCCCTGATTTCAGCTGGTGTTACAAAGGGGTGTACCTGGTAATCGTAATAGAGTGATTTTCTCGGACTGGAGTCAGGCGTATGCATAGATTTTGTGTCCTAACGTTATTTTCCTAATTAGATTCTGGATTATAATCACTTATCTTTTTACTCGTCGTACTGTCAGCACTTGTCAGACAGGGAGCGATTAATCGCTATGCAAAAACTCAGGCCGGTCTTCAGCTTGTGTAACCAGTACCAGGGTATCACCAACGGCTGTTTCCTTATGGCTATCTCCGGGCTCAACAAAATAGCAACCACCCGCTGTAATGCAAACAACGCCATCCTGCTCGGTTTCGACTTTCATCTCACCTTCTACTACCATGACCTGTACCCAACTGGGATGAGTGTGCTCTGGAATAAGCATACCCGCCGGCATGTTAAAAAAGGCTGAGCGAACATTGCAGTCGCCCTCCCAGATAACACTTTTTTCTATATCTATACCACCGCGTACAGGTGACTGTGCCCATGACAATTTATCCTTCAGGAAATATTGACTCATGATCTATGCTCCATTGTCTAACTTGAAGTGAAGATAATCTGTGCTAAGGAACCTCTGATCAAGTCCCTTCAGCGTCATGCTGGTGAATACCAGCACACCAGAATGACGAGTTTTGAAATTTCTGACTTAATCAGAAATTCCCTAAATCATAAAACACCGCCTTGCAGAAATACTGCAAGGCGGTTCTTTTACTTCAGAGGAGGAAGTATTAATTCAAAAATCAATGCTTCATATCATCGGTAATATCAAACTTACCCATCACATACATCTCACCCTGGCTCATCCATTCGCCTTTAATTTTTTCCCATAGAAAAAGCATTTTAAAGGAAAAGGGTGAAACGGCAGGGTCCGCAGGATAAACATAGAAGTTAACCCAGTCCCATCCAGCCTTACCATTGACATGCGTGTTATAGGATTCAATGTAAACTTTGCCGCCAATTATGTCTGGATTCTCATAGACCGGGCGAATACCTTCGGTACCCCTGTGGGTCGAACCATCGGGTCCGACGGACATGACGGTTGGAGCATAAAACTTTTCCAGGATAGGTTTAGGATCATTATTGGCGAAGGCCTGCTCCTTCATGTCGTATTTCGCCCTGATTGCCTTTTTAAAGGCCTCCAGTTTTGAATCAGCTGCCAGACAAACACCAACCTGTGATAAACATAAAATTGATATAAAAATACCTGATATTATTTTTTTCATAAGTGATTTCCTCAATGTGAATTTTTACTAACTTTTCCAATGGCCTGATGAGCCGCTCTTTCGCCTTCGTGTACTGCACCTTCCCACATTTGCATGCCCCGTAACTCGGCATGTGCGAACGTTATCCTGCCGTGGGGTTCGCGTATTACATCACTTGCAGTAGGTTTACCATCCTCACCGAAGAAAAATCCGGGTGGGGTAACCACATAAGCATGTCCCTGTCGGTTCACCGTGATACCGGCGATATCTCTGTCCGCATCAAAACCACCTTCTGCAAACATCTTCGTGAATTGCTCACGTACGTTCTTTTCGATTTCGGCATAACTCAACGAAAACATCTTCATACGAGCTGCCACCGTCTGCTTATCTACTGGTAAACCCGGAATACAAAATGAGTTATACATCGTTACTACAGTTGGTTTGTCCGGATCCAATGGCATTGGTTCTTTACCATCCAGGATCATTTGACGACGTAGTGTAAAAAACCAACCCATGTCATCACCAAACCATCTCACCGCAGAGACACCCATTTTGTCCATGAACTTCCAGTTTCGCAAAGCAACGTTAACCATCATCATTGGTGAATGCATGAAGGTGTCCATCGCTTCTTTATGGGCTTTGGGTAAATCAGTTACCACTCTTTTATTCATATGCTGTTGACCAGCCATCACTACATGCTTCGCTTTTACACGTCGCATCTTGCCGTCTTTGAGATAAGTCACTTTGACTGACTTTGCCTTCTCGGCAGGCCCATCATGAACAACGTTGACGACAAGTGAACCCAGGCGCATACGCACAGATTGCTCCGGGTTATCCATCAACTTCCAGTCAACAGGATTCGTAATAATCCCCGTTAAGTTATTGGCTTTTCCAAATATTCCCGGGATCAGCTTATTAACAATATGGCGAAGTATGCCGGTGTTACCACCGGGAAACTGTGCCAGATGAAGAA
>JABHFC010000357.1 GCA_018676275.1 Gammaproteobacteria bacterium
ATGGTGCGATTCGCATTCATTGCAGGCCCGGATACATCTCTCAACTCACTGACCCATGCCTGCAACTGTGCTTCCGTTAGTTCAAGCCCAAGTTGCTTCGCCCATTGTCTGGCCATTGGTAACAGGCACCAGCGCAGATGGAAATTACTGGTATTCATATCCAGACCAATGCCGATGTAAACACCTGCACTTTTTAATTCAGCGCGTTTTTCTTCTTTAATTCCGGCATCATCGATGGCGTTGGCAGCAACCTGTAACATAAGTAATTGCTGCGGCAACATATCTTTCAATTCATTAGGAGGAATTCGAAAACGTCCCACCGGGATATCTACTTTATCGACTGTATATCCCTTTATATTATTGTCTACACCCCAACTATTATTCAGTTGCTCGGGTTCGCTATTGTCAACCCCGCCAAGCACACGATTCTGAAATGCCTGAAGACTTTGCCATGGACCAAAACAGGCGTCCATACCAACGATGGCAATGTCATCTGATTTTTGAGTTGCTTCAGGTTTTGATACTTTTGCCCTCGCCTTTGCTTGTGGAAATGACTCATCCCATTCTTCCAGTAAGACATGGGCATTAATACCACCAAAACCAAAAGCACTGATCGCCGCTCGTCTTGGAATATTTCGATCACGTCGTCGCCAGTCTTGTGGCTTGCTCAATACTGTAAACGGACTGTCATCTACATCTATACCTCTCGATGAAGATTCGTAATTGGCTGTCGGTGGCAATTTCGCATGTTTCATCGACAACAATATTTTTATTAAACCGGCAGAACCCGCTGCAGTTAACAAATGACCTATATTGCTTTTTACGGAACCAATAACACAGTCGTTTTCATTTTTGCTATCACCCCACAAACTATTCAGGCTATTAAACTCGACAACATCACCTACCGGTGTACCGGTACCATGACATTCAATCAGATCAACATCACTCGCCTGCCAGTTCGCCTTCTCATAAGCGGCACGCATAGCACGTAACTGACCTTCGGAATCCGGTGACATAAGATTGCCATCAATGTCATTGGAAAGACCCACTCCCGCTATGGTGGCATATATATGATCGGCATCTTTTATTGCATCATCCAGTCTCTTCAATACAAGAATGCCCGATCCTTCACCAACAACAAGACCGTCACCTTTTTTATCAAAAGGCGAACAACGCCCGCTTGCAGAAATTGCATGCAGGGCAGAGAAACCCATTTGTGTATAAAGAGAGTCAGGTCGTGACAAACCACCACATAGCATGGCATCACTGCGACCGGCTACTAATTCATCAACCGCATATTTCAAGGCATAAAGAGAAGAAGCACAGGCAGCGTCCAGGGTATAACTACCACCACCCAAACCCAGGGCCTGCGCCAGGGTCCCAGCGGGCAAACCGGCGACATACTTATTAAGTTTATTAACTGAAGCGCCGGAATCTGACCTGGCCAATAGTTGCTTTTCAAAAACCGGCAGAAGAATTTCGTCAGTGATACGTGAAGAACTATCTGTTGGTAAAGCAATGTTGCCAATAATTATGCCGACGCGTTGCTTATCAAGATTCTCTGTTACCGCATCACGCCAGGCCTGATTACCTGCATGCAGTAACAAGTGAAACATAGGATCAAGACTTGTCAGCAATTCAGCGTCAATATCCAGACCATCGATATCAGCTTTGAAATTCTCAACGAAACAGGCGCGTTTTGAATAAACCTTGTCCGCTTGCGGGCCCTTCGCGTCATAGACATCTTCGAGCGCCAGTGACCAGCGTCCCTCCGGAGGTTCACGCGAACAATCGCGAGCAATGAGAATATTTTCCCAAAACTCGTTCAGATCCGCTGCGCCGGGAAATACACCACCCACACCAACTATGGCAATTCTTTGATTCTTATCCACTTTTATCAATATATTACGGGGACAGGGAGTCTAGCATAAGTGAAGCTGCGGAATAATAGGGGACAGACCACGTTTTTTTATAAATAGCCGGTACGATCTGAAAAATCGTGGTCTGTCCCCTATTATTCGCATAGTCTTATTTTATTAGCGAGAAAACGTGGTCTGTCCCCGAATATTCGTAAACAATGGGCAAATCAAATTATCAGACCAGATTATTGAGCTTTTACGCCTGAATCAAAAGATTGAGGTCATAAAAGTATTCCGTGAAGATACAAATATGGGCCTCGCTGAGGCTAAAACTTTACAGAGCTGGGGTTTAAAAAAACGTTATCCGGTCAATACAAAGCTGATAGTTTTGTATAACCCGGATGTCACCCTTATCCTGTTTCAAAAACGTAGTTTGAATATCATTCTATATGTAAGTGAGATTGCTGAGAAAGAGCTGGAAACATAAGCTGCTGGAGAAATTTTTGCGTCCTGCCTTTTATTATTGTGTTATTTTTATGTAGCAGAAATACCTCGAATAAAGAAAAAAATAATCGGGGACAGACCACGTTTTTTTAGATGGTTTCAGCTATTTATGAAAAAAACGTGGTCTGTCCCCTATTTAAAGAGAGAATGATTTTATGATCACAGTATTTGGTTTCCCGCAAACGCGTTCCCGACGTATCACCTGGATGCTGGAGGAATTGGGACAGGACTACGAGTTCAGATTAATTGATTTCAATAAAGGTGAATCCAGATCACCGGAATATCTCGCAATTAATCCCGCTGGTAAAGTACCGGCAATGCAGGACGATGATTTATTGCTGACCGAGTCCGCTGCTATCATCACTTACCTTGGTGACAAGTTCCCTGAAAAAAAACTGGTTCCGAAAGCAGGTTCAGCGGAGCGTGGTAAATTTGAACAGTGGTCCTACTTTACTTTATCTGAACTGGAGCAGGCACTCTGGACCATGGGTAAACATCGATTCGCTCTGCCCAAAGAACAACGTGTGCCAGCAGTATTGGAAACTGCCGAATGGGAGTTTCAACGTGCACTCGAACTACTTGAACAAGGACTCGGTGATAATCAGTACATTCTTGGCGAAAATTTTTGCGCCGCTGATATCCTGCTTGGCCATACTTTAATCTGGGGTATCAACTTTAAACAGACAGTAGAGCAAAATAATTTACAAGAATATGTGAAGCGTTTGAAAAAACGCGAGGCACTCGCGCGTGCTATCGCCAAAGAAGAAGCTGCTTTAGCTAAAGAACAATAAATTAATCATACTTAATCTAGAGGAAATCGAAACATGAGTAAGCATAAAGACAAAGTTGTTGTTATCACTGGTGGAGCGAGAGGTCTGGGCAGAGCCATTTGTAAACGACTCGCTGAAGACGGCGCAAAAATTGCCCTTGCAGACATATTGGATTGTAGCGAGACCATTGAACAAAGCGGTCTGGACAGCGATCGTATTCTTCAACAAAAATGTGATGTTACTTCAGCTGAAGATATCGAAAGTCTGAAAAATGAAGTGAATAGCAAATTCGGTGGCTGCGATATTCTTGTTCACTCTGCAGGAATATTTCCCGCATGCCCCTTTGAAAACCTGTCCTTCGAACTGTGGAAGAAAGTGCAAAGCGTAAACCTTGATTCTGCCTTTCATCTTTGCAAGGCCTTTCTCCCCGGCATGAAAGAGAAGAAGTGGGGTCGCGTCATCAGTATTTCCTCTAATACTTTTTATGTCGCACCTCCTGCGCTATCACACTACGTTGCAAGTAAGGGTGGTCTGATCGGTTTACATCGTGTTTTATCTGCTGAATATGCAGATTTCGGTATTACGGTTAATACAGTTGCACCGATGCTGACAAGAACGGAAGGAGCTGAGGAGTTTTTCGCAGAAAATAAGGGAATGTTTGATGCCGTTCTCGAATGGCAGGATATAAAACGACCGGCTGAAGCCGCAGATATAGTCGGTGCTGTTTCTTTCCTGGCATCTGATGATGCCAGCTTTGTTACTGGCCAGACTCTACCGGTGGACGGAGGTACGGTAAAATTGTAACAAAATGTTTTTCGCTTATTCAATGGAACCAGCAAAAAAATAAATGAAAACCCATCACTATATCGATAGTGAAATGACTATACCGGAGCGTATAGATCTTCCCCATGGTATTGCGATGGCTTTTTCATGTTCTTCACCGCTCAAAACAAGTGGCAATGAAGATTGTGCTTCTGTCATATCGGTTAATGAGGATATAAGTCTGCTGGTGGTCGCCGATGGTCTGGGTGGACGCCCGAATGGGGCTGCAGCCTCCTCCATACTTGTTGAAACTCTGGAAGAAGCAATCTCAAGTGTTAAAAACGATACTACTGTTATCCGGGAGACTATTCTAAGTTGTATCGAATCAACAAACATAAACCTGTTACAAAAAAATACCGGTGAAGGAACTACTGTCGCCATCCTGGAAATAAATAATAACTCTGTTCGAAGTTATCATGTTGGTGATTCTGAAATTCTGATTACAGACTCCCGGGGAGTTACCAAATATCAAACCCTTTCACACTCCCCGATTGCCTATGCTGTAGAGTCCGGGTTTATTGATGAAGATCTCGCCATCGCCCATGAAGATCGTCACTATATATCCAACTATATCGGTGAGCCGGGAATGCACATCAGCATTGGGACAGCAATGTCGGTAAATAAACAAGATACATTATTATTGGGCACAGACGGCTTATTCGATAATTTGTTTAAACATGAAATTACCGGGTTTATTCAAGAGACGGGTATTGAAAAAGTCGCTCAAAACCTGAAAAATCTGGCCTCAGCGAGAATGGCTGAATGGAAAATCAGCAACCCTTCCAAACCGGATGACCTGACTTTTATCCTGTACCGACCCGGCTAGAAATGCCTGATTCGCATAGCACAGTGAATCTACAATTCAGCCCTTATCATTGCTCTCCAGATTAACACGGTGAGTCGTTAAAGCTTCGGCCATTTCCCTCACATCAGGAATATTTAAAACATCTGTATCGGGCCACTTTTCCTGCTGCCAGAGACTAGAACGATTTAAAGCTGTGCTGCAATGAGGGAAGACCTTAACAATCTCGATTTGAATAGCGGTTTTGTTTCGTTTCAGATTACCACCGATCGATTCAATAAATCCCTCATCGCTGCTTGCAACAGCAGTTCCATAAGCCCGCACAATATCTGTTACACCCGGAATAATAAACATTATTCCAACCTTATTATTTTCTGACAGATTAAAAAGTGTATGTACCTTGTTGTTTCCCATTTCATTCAGGAACGCAATATTTTTGTTATCTATTACCTTAATAAACCCGGCAGGCCCACCACGAGGGGTAATATCAATAAAACCATCACTATTTATTGAAGAAAACAAGACAAAAGTAGACGCGCTGATAAAACGTTGTGTAGAGTCCTCCAGACAAGGTGCATGCGCATTGCGGACCAGATCTTTTGGTTCAGGGTATATTTTACGTATGTCTTCCGCGCTAATAGGTTTCTGCATATTTACTCCTAAATAAAAAGTCCAAAACCAATAAAGATAAATGAAGCAATGACCGCAGCAATCAGGGCATAGGGCAATTGTGTCAGTGCATGCTCCATCACGCTTATCCCGCTGCTCTGCGCAGATAAGACTGTCGCATCACCATAGAAACAGGCATGACTACCGAAGGAGCTGGCAGATAATAGTGCACCAACAACAAGCGGTGTTGGCGTACCAATGGCCGCGGCCAGAGGCATAATAATAGGAATAGCTATCGCGAATACACCCCAGGATGAACCTGTCGCAAAAGCAATTAGCGCCATACTCCAGAAAGTAACCAATGGTAAAAATACCGGTGACATCAATGGCTTCACTGATTCAATGATAAATTGAGGCAAGCCAAGCTGGTCATTGACCTCTTTAAACATGAATGCGACAACTACTATCGCCAATGGCGGTAGCATAATCTTGAAACCATCCATAACACTATCCAATGCCTGGTGCATGTTGAGTAATTTGAGCCAGACAAACATTGGAATACTAACTGCGAGAGTAGCCATAATCCCTTTAAGCAAATCGATTTCAAAATAGAATGAAAAAGCAATGAGACTAAATAACGGCAACAGAAAAACCCACAGATTTGTTCTGCTTCTCGCCTGTTCAGTCATACCTTTGTCAGCATCCTCAATATACTGCACAGGCTCCATTGCAAAAATCCCTTCCTGTGCTTTTGATTCTGCAACTTTCATCAAGCCAATCAGCGGGAATTTTCCACACGCAACCAGAGGTACCATAAGAATGGCGACAAAGGGATAAGCCATATACGGAATACCCGAGATATACATCATCATGCCCTCCCCGGTTTTAGCAACATTTGTCGCTTCCAGAACACCTGCAAAAAATACTGCCCAGGTGGAAATCGGTACAATGACACAGGTAGGCGCTGCAGTAGAATCCACAACATAGGACAACATGGCTCTGGACACCTTGTACTTGTCCGTCACTTTTTTCATGGATGAACCAATGGCGATGGCATTCAGATAATCATCAATGAAAATAACCATGCCAAGGAACCATGTGACCAATAAAGATTTGTTCCGACTGTTAGCTTTGGCAGCCATACTTACTGCAAAAGCGCTGGCGCCACCTGTTCGGATCAAAAGATAAATGAGACTACCCATTAAACCGCAGACCATTATTACCCAGCCAATGGTTTCATCCTGCATTACTGCCAGGTTTATTTCAGCAAGATTTCCAATAATATTATCAGGGGTGTGAATACAAATACCGACAACGACTCCGGCGAGCAAAGCCGCAATAGGACGATGTGAAATTACGGCTATTATAATAACGACAACCGTGGGGATCAGACTAATGGCACCGTAATTTTCCATAGCACCTTTCTAATTTTGGGCAGAATTTTGCAGATATTTTCAACATAAGCATAATATATAATCAGGCAATATCTTCATTATTTGTGCTGAGTTATAGTAAACGCTCGACAATTATAATACTGCTTTCAAATACATACTCTGAAAAATGATATTAATAAAACATATACTGACAGTAATCAAAAGCACTAGACCACCCTTCCTGGTGCTTTCTCCGGTATGCATTTTTCTCGGTTATTCCAGCGCTATTCTATCGGGTTCTGATCCTGAACAATACCTGATAATTACAGTTTTTGTTGGCGCCCTTTGCGCTCATATAAGTGTTAATACCTTTAATGAATACCTGGATTTCAAAAGTGGTCTGGACAATATAACGGAGAAAACACCGTTTAGTGGGGGAAGTGGCGCTTTGCCGGAAGATCCGCAGATGGCCGCTTCAGTATTAGCTGTAGCTATAGTCTGCATAATAATAACTCTGATACTCGGCATTTATTTTATATACCTGCGAGGTATGTCACTCCTGCTACTTCTGACAGTTGGTGTGTCCATTATTCTTGCCTATACCAGATGGCTGAATAAATACCCCTTTTTATGTTTGATCGCTCCAGGCTTAAGTTTTGGACCATTATTTGTTGTCGGTTCACATGTTGTTCTTGCTGGCAGCTATGACCTGACTAACTTTTATGTTTCTTTAGTGCCTTTTTTATTGATTTCTAATCTCCTTTTACTTAACCAGTACCCAGATATAGAAGCTGATCAAAGTATTGGCCGTAATCATTTCCCAATTGCATATGGTATTAAAAAAAGTAATCTAGTCTACATAGGCATGACGAGTCTGGCTGCCGTGATCGTTATATTTGGTGTTTCAACTTCTTTATTACCCGAAACATGCCTGTTTTGTTTATTACCAATGCTAGTGGTCATACCAGTCATATATGGGATCACAAAATATGCTGACGATACTCAAAAACTAATTCCCTACCTTGGCATGAATGTCTTTGTAGCACTATCGACGCCACTGACCCTGGGCATATCTATACTGATTTACTGAATAAAACTTGTTTTTGATCAAATTCATTTTCTCTCCCAATGTGTATCCTATTTTTATTCAAATTTTGAAATATACAAATGGAGGACAAAAATATGATCCATGAAGTTGAGGGCGATATTCTACTCACTGGTGCGCAGGTAATCGCACACGGACTGGCTGCAAATGACCCGATGAACCAGGGTCTGGCCCTAGCATTACATGAACGCTATCCTTCTATGCACAAGGATTTTCATCATTGGTGCCATCAG
>JABHFC010000358.1 GCA_018676275.1 Gammaproteobacteria bacterium
AGACGATGGTATTGTTACCATTGATTACGATCTGTGTATCGGTTGTAGCTACTGCACGGTGGCGTGTCCTTACCAGGCGCGTTACAAGGTCGACAAACCCCGTTTTGCTTATGGCGACACGCCGATGGAATCAGAAGAAATTCGTTTTGATGAACGCACGATGGGTGTTGCCCAAAAATGTACTTTCTGCTCTGACCGTGTTGATGACGGCCTCGCCAAAGGTCTGACCCCCGGCATTGATCCGGACGCAACACCGGGCTGCGTTAATGCCTGTATTGCAGATGCACTTAGCTTTGGTGACGTTGAAGATGAAAATAGTAACGTCTCTGAGCTACTTGCGGAAAACACATGGTTCCAGATGCATGCGGAACTGGGTACGGAACCTGGCTTCTTCTACCTTTGGGACAAGGAGATGCCGGAAGAACTACAGGAGAGAATGCAAGGTGAATAGATTCGGCAGCGTTCTACAAACTAACTGGGACTGGCGTGCAGCTGGCAACTTTATGTTTGGCGGTACTGGCTGTGGCTTGATTTTGATGACTGCAGCAGCCTCTTATCCTGCTTCGCCACCGTTGGCACTGGCTTTACCGGCATTAGCCTTTATTGGTCTCGGCCTGTTCCTGGTATGGCTGGAAATCGGTCGTCCCTGGCGTGCACTTCATGTTTTCTTTCATCCACAAACATCCTGGATGACTCGCGAAGGATCGGTTGGTACGGTTTTGTTTCCTGTGGCCTTAGCTGGTCTGATATGGGACATCCCTGCCCTGGTCGCGCTTGCGGGTTTGCTTGGCCTGACGTATCTGTATTGTCAGGGAAGGATTCTGTTGGCATCAAAAGGTATTCCTTCATGGCGGGAACCAGCAATTTTGCCTTTAATTATTGCTACCGGTCTTTGTGAAGGTAGCGGTTTATTATTACTGACCATGTATATCATGGGCAGTGCCGGTGAGAATGGCTGGGTATTGTTTGTGTTTGTCGCCTTCCTCGCATTCCGTACTTACGCCTGGCTAAGTTATCGCGACAAGTTAAATGTTTCCAAAGCACCGCCGAAAACCTTAAGCATCTTGAATGGCATACACCCTGTCATACTTTGGGGTTCAAACATCGCTCCTTTAGTATTACTACTTGCGGCAATGTTTATCGCTAATATGACTGCCATGTTTGCCTGTATTGCCGCCGTCCTTGTTGTACTCGGTGGTTGGTATATGAAATTTACCATCGTTGCACGTGCTTCACAGGTTCAGGGTTATTCTCTCGGCAAACTACAAAAAGGTCGCCCCAATCTAAAGCCACCGGTAAGAAGAAAACCTGACAAATTTGTATTTTGACAGGACAATTTCTTTCCTATAAAGAGCCGGGTAAATAATTACCCGGCTTTTTTAATGCTGATAAATGTATTTTCCTTCCTGAAGATTACGCTGCAGTCTTTTCTGGTGACACAAATAATTCAGGTGCGCCAGTGTTTCTCCAAAACCAAGCACGCTATTAATGCCTTCTAATTTACGACGAAATAGTTTCGGCATTAATTCACTTGCGGAATGTGCTTGTTCACAGATTAAAAATACTTCTTCCAGTTTCTCGTTATGATGCTCAACAATTTCCTTAATTCTCTGGTGTAGACCTTCAAACACTTTGCCATGAGACGGAAGAACAAGTGTATCCGCTGGTAAAAACTTCAGTTTCAGAAATGACGCCAGGTAATCGTGCAAGGGATTTTCTTCCGGTTGATCTGCATGAACGCTAACATTACTGGTTATTGTTGGTAGTACCTGATCACCGGATATCAACATATTCAATTCTTTACAATAAAGGTTAATATGCCCGGGAGCATGACCATAGGTCATTATTACCTGCCACTCGTACTCACCTATTTTCAGAGAATCATCATCGTTAACGACATTAGTATTTACTGGCTTGCCTGATACGACTGCGGCATAAAGACTTCCTTTCAGGAAATCTTCAAAAAACTCTATATCAACAATTTCATGTTGCTGATAAAAAGACATTCTTGTTTCAAGGTGATTTTTATCTTCCATATCTAGCAAAAAATTAACCCGTTCAATTGTTTCCTTACTAGCAAAATAGTCGGCATTTGTTCTCTCACATAACCAATGAGCCAGGCCAAAATGATCAGGATGAAAGTGTGTGACAATAATCCTGTTTATCGACTTTTCCTTTATTACATCTTTGAAAATACGTTCCCATGCTGCGCATGTTTTATTTGAAGAAATACCGGTATCGACAAGTGTGTAGCCATCATTATCTTCAAGCAACCAGACATTAATATGGTTAAGTTCAAATGGAACGGGCAGTCGTATCCAGTAGACGCCTTTTTGTATTTCAACGGCTTCACCTGATTCTGGTGTTGCTTCAATCGGATGACGTAGGTTGGGATTTATTTTTTCTTGCACGTGAAAATGTATTTAATTAAGAATTATAGATTTAGTATCGAATGAAGATAGCTTTACCTTAACCCTATAAAAGCAGTTCGAGCTATACGCGATCCTTTTGCCAATATATCTCTGATCCACCTGCCTGCCTGGCAATGACTCGTGCCATGACAAAAAGAAGATCCGACAATCGATTTAAATAGGTCTGCGAGTGGGAATTAATATTATCTGTTTTTGCCAAAATGATAACACTCCTCTCTGCGCGTCTGCACACGGTTCGGACAAGATGGCAGGTCGCCGCTGACTGACTGCCTCCAGGCAGGATAAACTCTTTTAATGGTGGCAGGTCATCATTGTATTTATCGATTAGCTCTTCCAGTATCTGTACGTGTTTATCCAGCACCATTTTCGCTCCCGGTATGGAAAGCTCACCACCTAGGTTAAAAAGTACATGCTGAACATCCTCCAGGTTTCCTGCTAATTCAGTGTCTATATCCTGGGTAAGTAAAATACCAATTAAACTGTTTAATTCATCAACATCGCCCATAGCCATAACGCGCGCTGCGGTCTTATCGATGCGAGAGCCATCCCCCAGCCCTGTCTCACCTTTATCACCAGTTTTTGTATAAATTTTTGAAAGTCTGTTACCCATATCACTTTAATATCTAATATCATCCATAGACTGCAGGCAGTCACCTGTTTCAAGCGCGCTATACTACACTAAATTAAGGTCTCTACATTTCGTATTACAGCCACTGGAAATACCTTAAGCAGTTCCTCTGACTGGAATTGATGCATGCATATTAATAACAACCAGTTATAATTATATAACCTTTTATTATGTACATTTGAACAAAATATAGTAAAGACATGACGGCTAAGATCCACCCTTTTTATGATGATATTACAAATACTTACAGCTATATCTTAGCGGACTCTGTGAGCAATAAATGTGCAGTTATTGATGCAGTAAAGGAGTTTGATTATAGCAGTGGCCGAACAGATACCAGCCTGATAGATAGAATTGTTAGCACCATAAAAGATGAAAAGTACGAACTTGACTGGATCCTGGAAACACATATTCATGCTGACCATTTATCTGCCGCGCCGGATTTAAAAGCGCAACTAGGCGGTCGTGTAGGTATAGGTGAAAAAATCGTTGATGTACAAAGCATATTCAAAGATATATTCAATGCAGAAGATGGTTTCAAACCGGATGGGCGACAATTCGACCACTTATTTAAAGATGGGGAAACTTTCTCCATTGGCGAACTGGAAGGAAAAATAATACATACCCCCGGGCATACACCCGCGTGTATTTGTTATCACATTGAAGACATGGTTTTTGTCGGGGACACAATATTTATGCCTGATGTTGGTACAGCCCGTGCTGACTTCCCGGGGGGCGATGCCCATATACTGTATAAATCTATAAAACAATTACTCAATCTACCCCTGCAAACCCGCATGTTTGTTTGCCATGACTACCCTCCTGAAGGACGGGAGACTCGCTACGAGACCAGTGTGGCAGAACAAAAGGAAAGTAATATGCACGCACGTGACGGCATTTCTGAAGATGAATTTGTCTCCAGCTTTGGCCAACAGAATTACATGGCCGCGGTCGATAAGGTTAAAGACTATGTGCTCGCTGGTGATGCTATGCAGGTGGTGCCATCTCAGCGGCTATCGGCACCCTTTAATGCAGAGCCTATTAACCTCTATCGGGCATTGCGG
>JABHFC010000359.1 GCA_018676275.1 Gammaproteobacteria bacterium
TTGGTGAGGATGTAGAAAATATCATCCAGAAGTTACTGCAAAAATGTGACTATGACGTAGAGAAAGCCCAGACCGGCATCGTCTATATCGATGAAATTGACAAGATTTCCAGAAAGTCAGATAACCCGTCTATTACCCGTGATGTGTCAGGTGAAGGTGTGCAGCAGGCACTGCTGAAACTGATAGAAGGTACGGTTGCCTCTGTTCCTCCACAAGGCGGACGTAAGCATCCGCAACAGGAGTTTCTTCAGGTCAATACAGCAAACATACTCTTTGTTTGTGGCGGCGCTTTTGCAGGTCTGGATAAAATCATTCGTGAACGTTCTGAAAAGGGTGGAATTGGTTTCTCTGCCGAAGTTAAAAGTAAGGACGACAAAAAGAACATGAGCGAGTTGATTCGCACAGTTGAACCGGAAGATTTAATTAAATACGGTTTGATTCCTGAGTTTGTTGGTCGTTTACCGGTTGCAGCGACTCTTGATGAGTTAGATGAAGAGCAATTAGTTGAAATCCTGCTTGAACCTAAAAATGCTATTACCAAACAGTATTCGCGTTTGTTTGAAATGGAAGGTTGTGAAATTGAATTTCGCGAGGATGCTTTGCGTAGCGTGGCCAGACGTTCAATGGATCGCAAAACTGGTGCCCGTGGTCTGCGTTCCATTCTTGAAAATGTATTGTTGGATACCATGTACGATTTACCTTCCATGGACAATGTCAGTAAAGTGGTTATTGATGCCGGCGTCATAAGTGGAGACTCCAAGCCCCTGATGATTTATGAGACAACTGACATGTCGAAAGCGGCGTCGGACTCTGATTAGGGCCTCTTGACCTTTCATCCGTTGTCGACAATGAGTCGATCAACCAGGTACTTGAAATTATTACCCCCCGTCGCCATATATAATGGCGCAATCCTTTAATCTATATTAGGCATGACTATGCAGGAAAAACCTGAAGATCAAGACACAATCTATCCAGTTCTCCCATTGCGAGACGTTGTCGTTTACCCGCATATGGTTATCCCACTGTTTGTCGGGCGTGAAAAGTCGGTTAAGGCGCTGGAAAAGGCAATGGAAGGTAACAAGCAAATTTTGCTGGTGGCGCAAAAAAGTGCTGTAGAAGATGATCCTGAAATAGGTGAAATATATTCAATCGGAACCCTGTCGAATATCCTGCAATTGTTAAAGCTGCCCGATGGCACCATTAAAGTTCTGGTGGAAGGGGCACAGAGAGCTAAAATTGTAGAGTTTACCGAGTCCGAGTCTATGTTCTCAGCCAGTGCAGAGCTGCTGGAACCATCTGACAAAGAAGACAAAGAAGTCGATGTCCTGGGTCGTGCCGCAATGCATCAATTTGATCAATACGTAAAGCTGAACAAGAAAGTCCCCCCTGAAATTCTTTCGTCACTGGCGAGTATCGACGATCCAAGTCGACTTGCAGATACAATTGCCGCGCACATGTCAGTGAAAATTGATGAAAAGCAAAATGTACTTTCTTTCATCGATATACATGAACGTCTTGAATACCTGATCCAGTTGATGGAATCCGAGATTGATTTGTTACATGTCGAAAAGCGTATTCGTGGTCGGGTTAAATCTCAGATGGAGAAGAGCCAACGTGAGTACTATTTGAATGAGCAGATGAAAGCCATTCAAAAGGAATTGGGTGAAATGGATGATGTGCCGAATGAATTGGAGGATTTGGCTAACAAGATAGAAAAGTCCGGGATGCATAAAGATGCTAAGGAAAAGGCAAGCTCGGAGTTGAACAAGCTGAAAATGATGTCGCCAATGTCTGCAGAAGCTACTGTAGTGCGTAATTATGTTGACTGGCTGGTAAGTGTACCCTGGAAAAAGCGCAGTAAAATCTCACGTGATATAAGCAAAGCCGAAACGGTCCTGGAAGAAGATCACTATGGTCTGGAAAAGGTTAAAGATCGTATTCTTGAATATCTTGCCGTTCAGCAACGTGTGAAAAAAATGAAGGGGCCAATTTTATGCCTGGTGGGACCACCGGGTGTGGGTAAAACCTCACTGGGACGCTCGATTGCACGTGCAACCAATCGTAAGTTTGTACGTATGTCGCTGGGTGGTGTACGTGATGAAGCGGAAATTCGTGGTCATCGTCGAACATATATTGGCTCGATGCCCGGCAAGATCGTTCAAAGCATGTCAAAAATTGGAACAAAGAACCCGCTTGTGCTACTCGACGAAGTAGACAAGATGGCAATGGATTTTCGTGGTGACCCCGCATCCGCCTTGTTGGAGGTTCTGGATCCGGAGCAAAATCATACTTTTAACGATCATTATCTTGAAGTGGATTACGATTTGTCGGAAGTCATGTTTGTCACCACAGCGAACACTCTGGATATTCCTGCTCCTTTACTGGATAGAATGGAAGTGATTCGTATTTCCGGCTACACGGAAGATGAAAAAGTGAATATTGCCAAGCGCTATTTGATGCCAAAACAGATCAAGGCGAACGGGCTTAAAGAAGAAGAAATTACAATAACCGAATCGAGTATTCGTGAAATTATTCGTTACTACAGCCGTGAGGCGGGTGTAAGGAATCTTGAACGCGAAATCGCGAATATCTGTCGCAAAGTGGTGAAGAAGTTGTTGTTGAAAGCGGAATTGAAGCAGGTAACTGTAAATCCGAAGCAATTGGAGAAATTGCTTGGGGTAAAACGTTTTCGATATGGGCGTGCCGAAGAAGAAGATCGTATCGGACAGGTGACGGGTCTGGCCTGGACACAGGTAGGTGGTGATCTGCTGACGATTGAAGCCGCGATGGTGCCTGGTAAGGGCAAGGCGACACATACCGGGCAGTTAGGTGATGTAATGAAGGAGTCAATTGAAGCTGCCATGACGGTTGTGCGAAGCCGTAGTGAGGTACTTGGCATTAACGCTGACTTTTACAAAGAATGTGATTTCCATATTCATGTACCTGAAGGTGCGACCCCCAAAGATGGGCCCAGTGCCGGTGCAGCAATGTGTGTGGCTCTGGTTTCGGCCTTGACTTCGATACCGGTTCGTTCAAGTGTTGCGATGACAGGTGAAATTACCTTGCGAGGAGAAGTTTTACCTATTGGAGGCTTAAAAGAAAAATTGCTTGCGGCTTTACGAGGCGGAATCGAGACAGTTATGATTCCCTGGGAGAACGAACGCGAGCTCACAGAGATTCCTAAAAACATAATTCAACACCTGGATATAAAGCCGGTAAGATGGATTGATGAAGTTTTGGAAATTGCTTTACAGCATATGCCTGAGGTAGCTACCGCGAAGGGAAAGACAGCTACATCCAAAAACAAGGATAAAGCCACAAATAAAGAAAAAGACGCGATTCGACCGCATTAATTTCTTTATTCCGCTGAACTTCGGACTTTTTTCAATATAAGCGTTTGCATTGCTTGACGGGCATCATAGCGCTTGTTATAAAGCCTCGTTAGTCGTTTTTTTAGCCGTTCAAATTCCACATTCATCTCCTGATATAAGTATTCTTGAAGGGGAAATTACAGTAAGGGGAAACATAATTATGAATAAAGCTGAACTGATCGATGCAGTTGCAGATTCTGCTGATCTTTCTAAAGCATCTGCCGGTCGTGCCATAGACTCTGCTATAGATGCAATTACAAATGCCTTAAAAAAAGGCGATAACGTAACTTTAGTTGGATTTGGAACTTTTTCCGTGCGTGCTCGTGCAGCCCGAACAGGTCGTAACCCACGTACCGGAGAAGAGATACAAATCAAAGCTTCAAACGTTCCTGGATTCAAGGCTGGAAAAGCACTTAAAGATGCCATAAACTAGCGCGCCTCTCGGGTGCTTAGCTCAGTTGGTAGAGCGTCGCCCTTACAAGGCGAATGTCGGGAGTTCGAGCCTCTCAGCACCCACCAGAACCATTAGGAGTGGTAGTTCAGTTGGTTAGAATACCGGCCTGTCACGCCGGGGGTCGCGGGTTCGAGTCCCGTCCACTCCGCCATTGATAATGGGGTGTGTCTATAAGACACGCCCTTTTTTATTGTTAATTTTAAATACGATAATTTTCCAATGCTACAAATTATACGTGAGAAAACCTCTGGTCTCATCGCCATCCTTATTGTCGGTGCACTTATTGTCTCGTTTGCCTTATGGGGAGTGGGCTCTTATTTTGATCAAGGTGGTGATGTTATTGCCATCAGTGTCAACGATACTGATATCGAATTACGAGAATACCAGCGTGTCTACCAATCGGTCTCAAGACAATTTCAGGAATTTCTTAAGCAAAGCTCAGGCAGTCTTGATGATGAACTTGTTAAAAAGCAAACGCTGGAAAGCCTGATTGAACGCGAGCTGGTTACCCAGGTTGGCGATGATTTAGGTCTGCGTGTAAGTGCCAATCAGGTTCGTAGTGTAATAAATAGTTTAGAGGCCTTTCAGGGTTTGAGTGGCTTCGATAATAGTGTATACGAGAGAGCTATAGCACAACTTGGTTATACGCCAGCTATGTTTGAGCGGCAGATTCAGCAGGATATGCGCTCAGAACAACTGCAGAGTTCAATAAGTGAGAGTGTAATTGTCACGGAAAATGAGGTCAGGATGATTGCCGGCCTGCAGAATCAGACTCGCGATATTTCATATTCAATTATTTCTTCAGATAAAATAAAAGAGGAGCTTAGTTTCTCTGATGAAGAGATAAAGGCTTTCTATGAAACCAATAGCAGGGATTACCTTGATCCTGAAAAAGTAAAAATAGCCTTCCTTGACTTGTCATTACAAAAGATTGCTGGAGACCTGACAGTTAGCGAAGATGATATCAGAGCTTTCTATGAATCTAACAAGGCAGATTACGATGTTGAAGATCAACGGAAGGTAAGGCATATCACTATAGAAACTAGTGAAGAAGCTACTGAAGAACAAATAAATATCGCCAGAACCAGAGCTGAAGAATTGATTGCTAAATTAAGAGGCGGAATGAGCTTTGATGAGCTTTCGGAAAAGCATTCTGATGGTCCCGGTCCTAAAGTTGAAATTAGTGAACTGGGTTTTCTGACAAAAGGCATCATGGATGCCGCAGTTGACGAGGTTATGTTCTCTTTACAGGAAGGTGAAATCAGCGAACCTATTGTAGCTGAGAAAAGCGTAGACGTTGTCATGGTAGAAAGCATCAAGGGTGGTGCGAAAAATACCTTTGAAGACACCAGGGAACAGGTTGAAGAGGCTTATCGTATTTCTATTGCCGAAAATCAGTTTTTTGAAGCAATAGATCAACTGGCAGACCTGGCGTATGAACATCCGGACACACTTGAAATTGCAGCAGAAGATCTCGAACTGACCTTGAACGAAAGTGAGTTTTTTAATCGTAATTCTCAAAGTGATCCTCTTTTATCCGATAGCAAAATTATTGCCGCCAGTTTTAGTGAGGATGTCCTTAACGGCAACAATAGTGAAGTTATTGAAATCGCAAGCAACAGGGTAATGGTTCTTAGAGTGCTTGAACGTAAAGCTGAACAAAAAATTCCTTTTGAAGAAGTACGTGAACGTATTGTGACACGTATGAAATATGAAAAAGCCAGGAATCAGGTTCAAACCAAGGGTGAATCGATATTGGAAAAACTGAAGTCTGGCAGCAGTGTAGACCAGGTAGCAACAGATTTTTCTATTGAATGGAAAGATGCAACAGCCATCAAACGTGATAATACAGGCGTCAACCGTTCGGTGCTTCGAACTGCATTCAAACTGGGCCGACCGGAGTCAGGACAAGCTGTCTTTGGCGGAAGTTCTCTGGGATCAGGTGATTATGCCGTGGTCATGGTTAAAGGTGTTTTTGATCCTGATGCTTCATCATATAAGGAAGAAGAACTTCAACAAATCAAGGCACAATTGCAAAGGCTGAAAGCAGCAAGCAGCTGGACGCAGCTGGTAAAGGATGTACGTAGCCAATCTGACATAAATGTTTTTAAAGACAGATTGTAATAAAGATAAATCTGCTTATTCAGCACACCTTTCTGCGCGGTTATTTTCGATAGGCAGGAGGGTATGATGTGTTCAGATTACGATAACGATCCCGGAGTCTGGTAGAGCGTGACACCATAGGTACTTCCTTCCCGGACATAATTACACGATCTGCCCGAGTCAATAATTCCAATGGGTGACCATCCCAAATAACGAGATCAGCTGTTTTTCCTTCTTCAATACTTCCGAATCTGTCCGCAAAGCCGAACGCTAAAGCCGGGTTCAGAGTCATTGCCTTTATTGCCTCGGTAACCGGCATTCCATATCTGGCGGCACTACCGGCAGCCTGCCGTACCAGGTAGGCTGAATGTGTATTTCTCCAGGAGACTCCAGTAAATAATAAACTTACCCCCGCATTATGCATGCGGGTAGCTGCATCAAGTCGTGCAGCAAGTTGATCAAAGTCGCGAGGCAGGTTTGCCATTGGATCAACAATCACAGGAACTCCGGCACTAGCAAGTTCGTCCGCCACGAGCCAACCCTCGCTGGCTCCAGCAATGATTAGGCGCAAATTAAATTCTTTTTGAAGTTTCAATAACTGGCGAATATCGCTGACGCGGTGAGCTGTAATAACCAGTGGAATATCTGCATTTAAAACGGGCAAGAGTGCTTCCAGATCATGCAGGGGTAGAAAGTATTCACGCCAGTCACCCGATCTGTTTTTCTCTATATTTTTCTCGTAATCCTGGGCATCCAGAAAGGACTGGCGAATTTTCGCGTAAGTAGCAGCGCGAGAACCACCACTAAGTTTGCTACCAAGAGATGAAAAATCGGCAAACAAACCGACGCTTTCACTAATTATCAATGAATCTGTATTCTCCAGTCGTATCGCGGCTCCAAGACCGGCGAATAACTGATGCCCGGGTGCCGGGACAACAATTGCATGAGTCAGACCGTTTAAGCGATTATGCGGAATTACTGTAGAAGCCGGATTGATTGCAGGAGCAATTTTAAATGAAGGACCGAATAGTTTATCTTCGGTGCTTACATCCAGAGATTGTGAGACGGCTCCAATTTCAACAAGTCCCAAATGTGTATAGGCATTCACCAGTCCGGGAGTAACGGACATGCCTGTCGCGTCAATTACCTTTCCGTCAAATTCAAAATCGATAGTTTTACCAACACGATCAATTAAACCGTCTTTCAGTAAAATATAACCATTATCGATAGTGCCTAAGTCAGAAATTGTATATACACGCGCGTTTTTTATGAGAACGTCTTCTGCATATATCCCGGAAGTGAAAATACACAAAAGCAAAAGAGCTAGAATCTGAATGAGTTTACTCATAGTCTTTCTCCTTCTGGATCCAGCACACCCAAATCAAAATCCAGTACAGGTTGAAAATCACTATTCAGGCGATCAAACATCAAAGCTCCGTCAATAAATACTTTCTCGGCTTTGGTAAACACACTAAAAGGATCGCCATCCCAAATTACGACATCTGCCATTTTGCCGATTTCCAGGCTGCCTGTTTGATCGGCGACACCCAGTGCTTTGGCGGGGTTTAGTGTGATCCACTGAATTGCATCTGCTCTGCTTATCTCATAGTTGGCCTTATTACCCACAGCCATAGCTTTGGCAGCCTCCTGGTTCAAGTGCTGGATTGTAATAGCATCATCGGTATGGATAATTGCGCAGGCACCAGCCTCAGATACCATGACAATGTTTTCTTCAACCATGTCGTAGGCTTCATGCTTGAATCCCCACCACTCAGGCCACATAGCCGCGCAGACATTATCTTTGGCTAACAGGTCGGCAATTTTATAGGCTTCTATTGCGTGATGAAACGCGGTTACCTTGTAGCCAAACTCTGCTGCAATATCGAGCATAACTGCCATTTCTTCAGCACGATAACAATGATTGTGAACCAGGATATTTCCGCGTAAGACCTCACCCAGTGTTTCCATTTGAAGATTGCGCACTGGAGCATCAACTTCCTCTCCCTTATTCTTTTTTTCCTTATATTCATCCAGTTTCCGATTGTATTCAGCCGCAGCAATCCAGGCAGTGCGATAACCAGCCACATTTGCCATGCGAGATGCGGGTGATTGTTTGCGCTCTCCATAGACTCGTTTTGGGTTCTCGCCACAGGCCATTTTAAGGCTGTAAGGCGCACCCGGGAATTTCATTGCCTGTACCGTTCTTGCAGGAGTGTTTTTTAATGTCACGCCCCGACCGCCAAACAGGTTTGCAGAACCAGGCAGAATTTGCAGGGCAGTTATGCCGCCGGCAAGAGCGAGAGTGAATTGCGGATCTTGCGTGTATACGGAATGTTCCGCCCATACTTCCGCCGTGTTAGGGCTGGTAGCTTCGTTACCGTCCAGGCTAGCTTCATGAGACGGAGCAGGGTATACACCGAGATGAGAATGCACATCGATAAGACCAGGAGTGACCCATTTGCCTTTAGCGTCAATCACGTTTGCATCGAGAGGTGCATCAAGAGCATTACCTATTGCAGTTATTCTGCCATTTTCCAGCAGGATAGAAGCGTTGTTGATTTGTTTGCCGGTACCGGTGAGTAGAGTAGTATTCTTTATAAGAACAGCTTGACTGGATAGCCGTTTGTAGGTGCTGGGAAAAGGCGCAGCCAGCGAGATATTTTTCTCTCCGACATAAGCTTTCTTTATATTAGTTGATTGACAGGCAGAAATTGTCAGTGTGATAAGGCCAATCCAGATAATCGATCGATGCAGTAATTGGGACATAGATTCTCCAATATAAGGGATCCAGCTATGAATTCTGGCTGAACCAGGGAATTAGAAGTTTATAGTGCCAGTGTAAAATAAAAAGTCTGGAAGCTAAAGATCATAAGGAAACGCCTCTCTAATACTCATTCTTTCTGATCTATTCTCTTTCTAATCGCAGGTAAATGCTTCAGATCAGGAATAATTTCGTCTCTTTACAGGTAAATTATCGAATACGCGTGATATACGGTGCTTTAATCAGCTATTATCGTATTAGGTAAAGAGATATTTCTCAGCTTATTTTCTCATGTCAATAAGGGTTTTTTCTGAGCAGCTTTTCCAATTTAAACGCAAAGGCAGTTATCAATGAAACAAATTCCAGGTCTTCTGATAATTTTTATTTTGTGCTCTGCATGTGTATCGCCGGTTAAACTTAATGTCGCTGATGCTGATGATATGCAGTGGTTATTGAGTGGCGAAGCCCTGTCGCACATCAGCAAGCAAGATATTACCCTGCCTGAAGAAAGAGTACTTTATCTGAACAGGGAAATGCGTGAGTTTGCCGAGAAAGCTGTTCGAGGTTATGCAGGCAAAGATAGAATGAATGCGCTGGTCAGGGCTATCCTGCTACCTTCAGGTCTCGCATTAAAATACGATGTGCAGGCAACATTTACTGCTGAGGAAGTATTTCTCGAACGCAGAGCTAACTGTTTATCATTTACTAACTTGTTTGTTGCAATGGGACGATATCTGGATCTGGATGTTCAATACAATGAGGTTGATGTTCCGCCAATATGGGATTTACGGCGAGGCAACACCCTGGTGCTGAATAAACATATCAATGCGATGGTTGCCTGGAATAGATTTGAACGTCACGTGATTGATCTGAATATTGAAGAGTATGATTCATACTACGAACAACGCAATATCACTGATCAATTGGCGGTCGCCCAGCATTATAACAATAAGGCTATGGGCTATCTCTTTTCGTCGGAGTATTACGATGCCTTTCGTTTCATGGTAAAGGCAATAAATATGGCACCGGAAAAATCTTATCTATGGAACAACCTGGGTTCACTTTATCGGCGAGCAGGAAATATTGAAGCAGCCGAGAAGGCATATCTCATCTCGCTCGCGGAAAATCCAGACGATCTGGTTGCCATGAGTAATGTCGCCAGACTTTACAATGAAATCGGCGATGTAGATTTGGCTATATATTATGAAAAACAGGCGCATGACTATCGTATGCGAAATCCTTACTTTCTCTATAATCTGGCGCAAAGGGCTTTTGTTGATAGAGACTATGAGCTTGCCAGGGAACATACACAGGGAGCCATTCTGCAATATGATAAGGAACATCGCTTCTATTTTCTGCTCGGTGCTATCTATCAGAAAACAGGTGAGAGTGAACTCGCCGATGATAATTTTAGCAGGGCACTGGAATTATCTGGTGATAATGAGCAGCAATCCAGATACAGAAATAAGATGGAAAGGATATCTTCCCTGAGTTCATAAAATCGTAAATTAGCTAACAGGCTCTCTCCACACCATGTCTGCTTGCTCGGCATCAAGCTCTGCGAATTTAAGATAGCCAAAGTAGGAAATTATACGTCGTTCATTAATATTCAGAATCTTATTGCGACCGTGGAGAAAACGAGTGTTATCGAGCATAAGAAGATCGTCTTTCTCCCATTGATGGGCAGTTGTTAAAGGTTCACTAACTCGTTTCACTTCAGCCACCAACTCATCCGGTACGATACTGCCATCGAGGAAACAGGGTTGAAGCCTGTTATTTAATCCATAACGTGAGAACAATAGAAAATTGCCGAAAGCGAGTTGTTTATCGAACATAGTATGATGAAGAGCGGGGGTATTGTACGAACGTGTCAAATCACCTTCCAGCCTGGTTAATTGAAAAGGACAATTGTCAGGAGGGTTATTTATTTCTTCAATTGTAGGTGTTTCCGTGTTCAACCATTGCTTACAATCTTCTGCGAGCATTGGTTGAAAATAGATCAAGGGTTGCGCTTGTAGCTGACTAATAACTTCCTCGTCGAGAGCTTCGACAATTTTTACGCCGTCACATATTGTTGTTTCCCCTCCGAGTTTTGGTGCTGTTTCACAGGCAAAAAAACACACATCAGGACGCCATGGTTCCCGACATAATTCGGCATGCAAAGGAAATGCATCGTCGCCTAAATCCACGGTTTGAATATTATTATTCCTGTCAATTACTTCTCTACCAATGCTTGGGTTATATACCGAGTGAGTGCAGAATCGTTTCACGAATGCAGTAAAGCTCTCAACATCGTATGCAAAGCCCCGAAATAAAATGGCACCGTGCTGCTTAAAACCATTAATAATAATTTCATCATCAATGTCGTCGAGACACATGTCGTCCTTATCACGAATAATTTTAAGGTAAGGAGCCTCAGTTTTGAGATTAATGACTGGGTTGGCAGGCTTCTCCTGTTTCTGATGATGGCCGGAGAACGCATTGGCGTTCAGGTTTTCAACTAACTCAGGACTCTCATTAATAAGCGGGTTCAACAAGTATTGTGGTAGTGCTGTATCTTCAATTTTTGTTAGCAACCATTCGCGCGCTTCTCTCAATTCACCTGAGATTAATTGGGTCAGTTGTTTCTTTTCACCTAGACGTTGCTCATTATCGTATTGTTGTCCGGGCATTTTTGCATGTTGAGAGAATAAGTCTCCTTCAGCAATGCTGCGAATTTCTTCTGTACTGACTTCATTACCAAACAATTGGAACGCTGCTGTCAGCACTGGTACCGGATCGCTGTAAAATAATTCAGAATCAAGAGTTTTAAAGTCCGGGTATTTCTGTGTAGCTGCATTAAAGATAGAAACCTGGGCCAGCCATAAACACGCGGCAGTTTGTGCTATGGATAAGTTCTGTCTTTCATTCAGACTCAATCCAATTTGACTATCTATCTTCTTACCTAGAAGAGTTGTAATCGTACTCACCCACTGTCGATGATTATCTGATTTCAAAATAGAGAGTAGATAGTTATCAAAAGTTGTATATAGCAACAGGCCCTTAGCGTCCCCGGAGAAAGTCATTAAATTATCAATGGCGAAATTCACTGGGACATTGGCCTTGATAATGACAGGTGCATTACTCAGGTAGGATTTACTTAATAAACTGGTGGATAATCGCAGTGCCTGGTTCCATAAATCTGGTGGAGAATCGCCCCAGTTATTTTCGGCCAAGAGAACAGATAATTGTCTAAGCACGAAGGGCTCTCGGTAGACAATATTTTTTGATGCCAGGTCCAATGCGCGTGCAAGTAATGTAGAACCACAATGAGCAACATGAAAAATATATGAAAGATGTGAAGGCGCGAGGTTTAGCTTGTTAAATTCTGCTACCAACTCCTCAGTATCAATTTTTACTGGTTGGCTATGTGCTGCGATGATACGTTGATCTGTAAATATGCTTTTCTGATAAGTTTCACGATTCATTTGAGCAAAAATCGTATCCGCATTATCGAAACGCCATAAA
>JABHFC010000360.1 GCA_018676275.1 Gammaproteobacteria bacterium
ATCAGAGAAAATAAACAAAACTCCCGTTAGCATATTAATTCCGAATCCCACCATGGAAAGAGGCAATAGTTTGTAAACCGCCTCAAAACTTATGTTCCTGAGATAACCAACTAACCTTAAGTCCACAACCATTAATGGTCCAATTAGCAGGGAAAGCCCAACAAAGTGCAGAATTTCCGCCGTGGGAAATAGCCAATCGCTATTACGCATCAATTGACCCAGTGCAGAAGTTTCTATCCAGAAAAGAATTTCAGTCATCTGTCTTGCCTCAACTTAATTCTATGTAAGCAATCAGACGACCAGCGACAATCACGCCAGCCCAAAGTAACAAAGACAATTTCGCAATAGATCTTGTGCGCGCTGACGCTTCTGAGTTTTCATCAGGTTTTTCTTTGTCCGGTTTCACTTCACGCCACATTACGTAAACTAATACTGCACCAACTATTATCAGGCCAATCTTTATCCAGAAAACCGGGTGATAGAGAAATTGTGCTGGATCAGCAGTGAACAAGGCAACTCCAGATAGAAAATTCAATGCCACACCGATCCAGCTCACAATGAAAAGTCTGCCGAAGGAATTGAGTGGGATTTTTGAGGCAAAACCAAGAATTCTAAGATCGACTATAACGATCGTCCCGACTACGATCGACATACCGACAGCGTGTGTCGATAACACAATTGGGTAGGCCCAGATCGAATCAATCATCCAGATACTCAGAGCAGTACTTTCAATCCAGTCTACGAATGCCATTTGGGAAAACTCAAATATATAAAATTGATATTCATTTGAATAGAATTCGTGGCTAGTCTATTCCGCTGCCGCCTTTAATTCTATTTCTTTTATTCGATCATAATAACCAGCAACAGATAATTTAACTGTTACAGCTTTACCGGCAATATTTAGCCAGTACCAACCATGCTCACCCTGGTAGGGCGCAACAATACTACCCTGATCAGCGCTTCCCTCACCTTCAGAATAACGCGTCCAGAATTGTGGGTTACCATTTTCCTGGTGAGCATGAAAATCGTAATAAAGCTCACCGTCCGCTTCCCAGCTATACAGTAGCGCCTCACCTGTATCCATTATCGCTTTATACTCAACCTGAGCATCAGCATCTATTTGTATATTAATTGTTTCTGATTTATAGGCAATATCGTGTACTCGTAGATTTGCACCCACCACTACAGGAAGAGATTCACCAAATTCATCTACCTTAGCTGGAGTTGTTTCAGGATCAATAGCGATATAGAGCGCATCGAAGTTCGGGGCAACAGCTTCCTGCTCGGTTTGTACGACAGATTCTGTTTTTGTGGACTCTATTTCAACAACGGAGATCGCGTCGGAACCTTCACTATCAATATTTCTTTCCGTTGGTAATATGACAAACACTGTTAGACCAACACCAACTATCAATGCCGCGATAAGCGCGAGTACTAATTGACCTGTCGATAATATGGATTCAGATGTTTTATGCATAAGCTACCTCTATTAGGCTGCGAAATAATGAGCAAGTTGATAACTGGTTAAACTAAAACCACCAGCCATCAATATTATATTAACGCTTATACCGAACACTGGTTTATCCGTGATGCGTTGACTAATACTGAGTAATAAAAGTAAATATATCAAGGCCATGATTTGCCCCAGCTCTACGCCAAGATTAAACGAAAGCAAATTGGCAAGCAGGCCATTCTCAGAAAGTGTCATCTCCTGTAATTTGGTAGCCAGACCAAAACCATGGAATAAACCAAATATAAAAACGGCGCTGCGATTATTTGCACTGATCCCAAAGAATCTTTCGAATCCACCGAGGTTATCAAAAGCCTTGTAAACAACAGATAAACCGATAATGGCATCAATAATGTAAACATTGACCTGGATGTCTGTGAGCACGCCAAATATCAGTGTGATGCTATGCCCTAGTGCGAAAAGACTTACATACAGGGCGACGCTACGCAGTGTGGTTAAATAAAATATGACGCCAAACAGGAACAATAAATGATCGTAGCCAGTGACCATGTGTTTGGCACCGAGATACAAATAGATAAAAAAGTGAAAGCCTTCATTCTGATTTAGAAAACGGGCATCGCCTCCACTTATGCCGTGGGCGAAAATACTGCTTGCAAAAATACCAAGCAGTGCGCAGATAATTATCTGAGAGAAACGCAGTGATAGAGGAGATATAGGTATCATAGGGAAAGCTCAAATATAATTCAGAAACATCTTTTAAGTACCTCTATCGTTATTCTGGCACCCATCCGGGTATAAATTCCTACCAGAATTCAGTAAGCAAGTTTTTTAACTGGATTCTGGCCTGCGCCAGAATGACGGCTATTTGGTTTTCGTGAATTATTCAGTACTACGTTAGTTGATTATATCCAGCTGGCGGTCAGCTTGAGAAGACGGTCAATCTCGGCTTCATTATTATAGAGCCCGATTCCAACTCGCAAATAATCTTTCTTGTCGCCGATATTGATATAAATGCCTTCCGACTGCAAAGACTCGCGAACAGCTTTCCCGGTTCGGCCGTGCTTGAAGGAAACGATTGCCGAAGCATTGCCGGGAGGGGTGAGCATTTCAAAACCCTGTGCCACCAGTTCTTTGTTAAGCTTTGTCGCGAGACCAACGCTGTGACGCTCGATATTTTTGACACCCACACCAAGAATATATTCGAGTGCTGCATTGAGGTGATAGACCGCGCCAAAAGACATAGTTGCATACTGGTACTTACGTGCGTCAGTGTGCAGTTCATATTCATGCTTACCAACCGTTCTGGACTTCGTCTGAAAACCTCCTGAACGATCCGGGCTTACCAAAGCCATTAGCTCTTTACGCACATAAAACGCGGCAACGCCATAACCCGCCAGCAACCACTTGTAGCTACCGCATGTGAGAAAATCCACGTCGATTTTATTTACATCCATTTCAAGCATACCTATTCCCTGAATCGAATCGGCGTAAAGATAACCACCCTGGGCATGGACAAGATCCGCCAGCGCTTGTAGATCCTGGCGATAGCCGTTGTAATGAGATATCCACGACACCGAGACCAGGCGGGTGCGTGCATCCACATGGGGGGCAAAAAGTTCGGGCGGTGTTGCACCTTTAACATTTCGAACAATGCGCACTTCGATTCCCAGCTCTTCTTTCAGGCGCTGGTAAAGCACATATGTGCTTCGATAATGCAGATCATCAATTACCACATTATCACCCGGCTTTAGATTCAAGGCCTGGGTGATGATGTTCTCACCATCACTGGTCGCATAAACTAAACCAACCTCTTCTTTCGTCGCGCCGATCAATTTTGCAAAACGTTCGCGTACTATCCCTGATTCATGCATCATTTCCGGTACATTCGGCGGTCTTGATCCCAGGGCTTGCAGGAATGCCTGTGCATAATTAATCGCCGGTTGCGGTGACAGAGCTGTATAGGCCGCGTCAAAGAATATTGAATCCCGGGTGCCGGGGAAGTCTGCCCTGACACCGAGAGGATCATCTTTTGAAACTATCCGCCTTGCAGATGCGGCAGTTGCTAGTGCTGCTGAGCTGGCACTTGCAGCTCCCAAAAAGGCGCGTCGCGTTAACATATTCATATCTCCCAATCGTATTTTTCGTACTCACCAGTACCTTCAAATTATGTAACGATTATTCAAAACACTGAAAATCCCTTTTTGTTCCCGGTCCTTTGCGTGCGTAAAATTTTTGTCGATGTAAATCCATTATGATTGTCGCACAAGTACCTACCTCCAGTCCGCCGAGAAGCTCTTCAGCATGGTACTTCGACTGGATGGACTCATGACCCTGACTGTCGTCAAGTAATATATTTTGCATGTCTTCAAAAGTATGACTTTTCAGGCTGGACAGGTGCTGCCGGGCCTGAG
>JABHFC010000361.1 GCA_018676275.1 Gammaproteobacteria bacterium
TAATATTAAGAGAATCAATTATTTACTTCAGATCGCATATTAGGTGTCTACTCTTTGAAGATAAGCATCACAGTAGAGTGTGTAAAAAATTGTCTAGATAGATTTGATCCTGAATAAAAAATTAACGTGAAATTTCTTATAAAAACGTATTCAATACCCCTGTCCCTGACTAAACAGAAAAAATAATACGGAAAAATGAACACAGGAAGTAAATGTGTCGTTGTGAAAAACCGTTGGCCAGCACCATTATGAGCTTCTCAATACGACATTTTCTAATCTTTTGCATTATCTCTCTGCAATCGCTTACCGCTATTGCCGACTCAAACACCGACGCTGCATCATTTAATAAAGCGTATAAGCAATATCAGCACTTTGACAAAGCGGATAGACCCGACAAGGCACTTCCGTACGCAAAGCAGGCATATGAATTGGGTCTCTCGTTATTTGGTGAGAACGACACTAAAACTGCAGCCCTCGCATACAACTACGGCAGCGTATTGCTTGAAACCAGAAACACGAAAGAAGCTGAAGTAATTCTGAAGACAACTCTTGATTTATATGAAACGGCATATGGAAAGCAGGGACTAGAACTTATTGACCCCTTGATGTCTCTGGGACATGCGAATGCCGAGTACGGTAATAGCCGTTATCAAAAAAAGTACTATAGCCGAGCACTTTCAATCGCAGAAAAGCACAAAGGGGGTAAATCAATTCTCTACGCTGATTTATTACTAGAAGCGGGCAGAGAAACAATGCATCGTTCACAAACTAAGGATAGTGGACGTTATCTCGTTAAATCCCATAAACTTTACCAGAGTAATTACGGAACTGGTCATCCAAAAACAGGGGCTGCGGCTTTTCTAATTGGCACATATGAGTTGGCGCGAAAAAGATACGGGAAAGCGAAGAAGTATTTTCTTGAATCTTTGAATACCTTTGAAAACCCTGACCAACCCTCTAGTCAGGCTGAGATGGCTACGCATGCCTTTCTTGTCGAGGTTTATGAAGAGCTAAACGAACCAGAGAAATCCACCGAACATTGTTTGGCCATTGGTCGCATGACTCCATATGACCCCGATCAAGAATATAGACCGCTCTATAAAAGACAACCGAAATACCCGATGAGCGCTCTACGAACTGGCCACGAAGGGCATGCAATTGTGGAGTTTACTGTGGGCTCCAACGGTATGGTCTATGATGCAAAAGCGATTGAATCATCTGGCTCTAAAAGTTTTGAAAACGCGGCAGTGGAGGCGGCAAAACAATTTCGTTACGCTCCTCGTTTTGTCGATGGTGAGCCAGTACCAACAGAGGGTGTACAAAATATGATTACCTTCGAAATAGCCGACTAAGCCTTATCCAATTTAGAAAAGTAATTGTGGTGAGAACAACATCAGCAAGCCGAGCAGGAAAATTACCGCCCCACTCAATAATTTCAACCAACGCCCTGAGGACTCCTGTAATTTGCTACTGCCAAGCGTATAGACAGCAATGCCAACCATGATGCCGTCATCAAACATGTAGGCGATGTTGTACAGTAGCAGGTAAGCATAATACTCAAACCACTGCAGTCCACGATTTGCGAGGATTTGCGTATACAGGGCCGGCAGTCCTGCGGTACACAGTAACTCTACAAGGTTGACGAGGACAGCGAGAATAACAACACCACATAGAGCGCCAAACAGGTCTTCTGCATTCAGGACACGTCGTATGCGCGTATAGATCGGTTGTTTGGCTGAATCCGGAATGCTCAACGACACGCCCCTGCCGAAGGCGAGATAATCTTTCATATGTATTGCGCCTATCAGTATGGCAATGATGCCGAGGAAGAGTTGCAGCAATCTCGAATAACCAATAATAAGAAACATGTTCAGCCAGGCAGCCATGAACGCAAAATAGACGAGACCACTTACCAGCACGAATATTCCTGCCACCAGCAGAATACGTCGTCGGTCCTGAAGGTGAACAAGCAGTGACAGCAGCATCAACAGGACCCACATGGCACAGGGGTTAAAACCATCTACCAGTCCGATTAAAATCGTAAATACCGGTAGACCAAGTGAAGAAACTTTTACGGTTCCGATCCAGGGCGCGGTAATTTGATCATCTGCCCCTGAGTGTTCTCCTGTGTTTAGCAATCCCAACCATTGCTTGATTGTTGCCCCCGATGTTTGAGCATTATCAAAGCCGACCATTACCTGCTCACAAACTTGTATCAGGGGCACACCCGGTCGTTCAATTTCATGTTGTTCATTTAATCGAATAAATTGTTCAAGAACGAGATCATTTTCATTTATGTCATGGGCAATAATTTCGAGCTGGGAATACTGTTCCTTCAACTCGTCAAGAAAGAGGTATGCCTTTGCGCAATGGGGACAACCCTTTTTCGAATAGATTTCAAGCTTGTTACAGCTATCGACAGACAAGCCCGTATCGTCTGCGGATAAAGCCGGCAGACTGAAACCCGACAGGAGGCTGAGCACTACTAGTGATCTGATAAATAGCTGCATATAAGGACAATTACCTTGCGTCATTATTTTAATTGATTGTCATTATCCCATTCTGAAATGACATTGACATTATGTATGCGACCCATCACCGGAACTCCCGCAAAATGCCGCAGCAACAAGAAGAACAAAACTGTGACGAAAGGATTAGAATAGCCCTCCAGAATAATATTTATGAGCCAAGCATGCTGAGCCTCGGGCAAACCTACACCTTACGCGTATTAAAAATGACTGATCAGGGCGCCTATGTGGACGGGGAGAACCTCGGCGAAATCCTGTTGCCGGGCAAATATTGTCCCCCCGGTCTGGCGGTAGACAGTCAGGTGTCCGTTTTCCTTTATCAGGATTCTGAAACCGAGCTCATTGTCACGACGCAAACACCCAAAGTACAGGTGGGGGAATTCGCTTACCTGAAAGTTGTTGCCAACACAGATTACGGTACTTTTATGGACTGGGGTCTGGACAAAGACTTGCTGGCACCTTTTGGCGAGCAACACAGGCCAATGGAGGTGGGTCGATCCTATCTGGTGTATGTCTATTTGAACAAGGCTGATGGCAGAATCACCGCTTCATCCAAAGTAGAAAAGTTTCTTGATACTCAGGCGCCACACGACTTCGCACCCGGCCAACAGGTTGACCTTATCATCGCAAACACCACTGATCTGGGCTTTAAGGCCATTATCAATCACAGCCATTGGGGACTACTGTACAAGGATGAGGTGAATGAACGGCTTAGTTTTGGTCAATCAAGGCGTGGTTTCATTAAGTTTGTACGACCTGATGGCAAGATTGATCTGGCGCTCAGGGAGGAACAAGACACACGCGACCACTACACCATGACAATCGTTAATTACCTCAAGGAGCACGATGGCTTTGCAGCCGCGCATGACAAAACAGATCCTGAGATAATCCAGGAGCTTTTTGGTATGAGTAAAAAGTCCTTCAAAAAAGTGATCGGCAGACTCTACAAACAGCGTATTATTATGATCGAAGCTGATGGTATTCGCCTCAACACTCAGGCCACCAAGCCAACAAAAAACGGGACTTAACTATTAACAATAACGACATTCTCCGCCGACTGCGCTATGCATTTGATTTTAGCGATTCGAAAATGATCGCCGTCTTCGCCCAGGCGGAGCTTGAAGTAAGCCGCAGCCAGGTAAGTGACTGGTTAAAAAAGGATGAAGATCCCGAACAGCAGCCCTGCGATGACAGGACTTTGGCCTGCTACTTAAATGGTCTGATTAACGAGATGCGCGGCAAGAAAGAAGGTACACAACCGCAACCGGAAGACAAACTCGACAACAACATTATCTTCAGGAAACTCAAGATAGCCCTCAACCTGCAGGCTGATGACATATTAGAAATTCTTGCGCTTGTCGATATTAAGATAAGCAGGCATGAGCTCAGCGCATTTTTCAGAAAGAAAGGGCACAAGCATTACAGAGTGTGCCAGGAACAAATCCTGAGAAAATTCCTGCACGGTATCCAGTTAAAATATCGGGACGATACAGAGACTGAAGATAAGGCAGACTAGCTCAGATAAAGGAAAACCCACGAGGCATATGCATTTATCCATTCGATGGAAGTTGATTTTATCTATTGTTTTCCCTTTGATAGTGATCTCGGTGGTAGTTGTATGGTTCACTCTCGACGTCATTTACGAAACTGCAAAGAACAGATTGCACCGACAGGCAACCGACATTGCACGTGTTCAGGCAGCACAGCTGGATGGAAAGTTTCTGGCAGTGGCTCAAGTCGCCAAAAGCACAGCGGCCTATCTTGAAATATCTCCCGACCTGAGTGAAGAACAACTGTATGACTTATTGAGAGCAAATTTGCAGCAAAATCCGCTGGCCTATGGTTCGGCGATAGCATTTGAGCCCTATCAATATAGTCCAGACAGGGCGCTGTACTCTCCTTACGTTTACCGTGACGGTGATACAACCCGCTCCATTAACGTTGCTACCGAGTCTTACGATTATTCTAATGGCGGCTGGGAATGGTATTCCCGACCAAGGTTATTTGGTCATCCAATATGGACAGAACCTTTTTACGATGAAGGTGCAGGAAACATATTGATGGTTACTTATTCGGTGCCGTTCTATGTAGACAGTAAGTTTCGAGGAGTAGTAACGATTGATGTTGAGCTGGAGGCATTACAACGTCAAATTGACCTGGAGAATATAAAAGGATTGCCCTATGTGATTGTCAGTACTGCCGGTAGTTTTATTTCACACCCAAACCCTGATTTCATAATGACTGAGTCTATTCAAAGTCGCGCTGAAAAGATTAATAGCCCCGAGTATCTGAATTTCATTGAAAGAATTCTTCACAAGGAGATAGGTGTACAGGAATTACATGGGGTAACTCTCGGTGGCATGCAAACAGACAGCACTACCTGGATATTTTATGCGCCAATAATATCAACAGGCTGGGCCTTTTCTACTTCGGTATCCGAGTCTGAAATGACCAGTGATATCAGGTCACAATTAGCAAAAGGTGTACTGGGCATTGTTATATTACTGGGCCTGGTAATTGTATGTGTGCTTCTGGTAAGCACCAGTCTGACAAGACCGATTTCAAAACTGGCTAATGCGGTAGCGCGACTTGGTGCAGGTCAACTTGATTCAAAAGTAAGCGGAATCACTTCAAAAGATGAAATTGGTCAGCTAGCCACAGGCTTTAATTCAATGCTGGATCAACTTAACAAGAATATTAAATCACTTGGTCGGGAAATGGCTGCCCGCGAACTTGTCGAAAACGAACTGACTGTTGGTCGGGATATTCAATCTTCGCTGTTGCCCAGCATCTTTCCCCCGTTTCCTGAACGTAAGGAGTTTGAACTTCACGCGGTTAACCAGGCTGCCAGACATGTGGCCGGTGATTTCTTTGATTTTTTCTTTGTTAATCAGGAAAAACTGGTGATGGTAATGGCTGACGTTTCCGGTAAGGGCGTACCTGCGGCAATGGTTATGGCAGTCGCGCGGACCATTATCCGAAATCTTGCCAATGCAGGTGCCTCGCCTGCTGAAATCCTGTTGGAAACCAATCGTCTCTTGCTTGAAAACAATAGCCCGTCGATTTTCATTACCATGGTTATAGCTTGCTATGAACCGACGACAGGAAGACTGGTTTATTCGAATGCCGGACACCATCCACCCTACAGAATAACCAAACAGGGAGAAGTGCAAAAATTTGAAGATGCCAGCGGCACAATCGTCGGTATGCTCGATGATCTCTCCTTTGAAGATAGCGAGACCATAGTTGAAGCCGGTGAGTATATCATTATGTACACCGACGGAATTTCCGAAGCACGCTCACCAGACGGTGGTTTTTACGGTGAAGAATATTTCGAAGCACTGCTAGCTGCCAATGCAGGTTCTTCAGCCTGCGAAATTTGTGACCTGACTATAAATGAATTAAACGGATTTCAGGCCGGTAAGTTATCTGATGATATTACCTTGCTGGTTTTCAGGCGCTGCCATTAGTGCTTATGTTAGTCGCTGGCATGTATGCGCCAATTTTCAGAGAAATTAGTTAAGCATGGAAAAAGTATGTGTAAATGACAAGATGCAAAGTGATTACATATATGAGTTAGTAGAACCTGTTGGGGAAAATTTCAATGACCAGTTCACTCCCGAGTTAACACCGAAAGAAATGCTTGAACTAGGGGTATTCGGCGGAAAATATTTGAATGATTGTAAATACGAATTTCCTGAAGACTGGTTTTTGAATGCAAAGCTAAGTGAAATCAAGAATGTGGGACTGAATTATTTTGTGATAGATGCCTCGCAATCTTTAAGTGAATGGAGAAAAAAAGGGTGGATTCATCCCCAGGACCCGCGAGGTTGGTTTCAGTGGTATTGCAGATATTTTATGGGCAGGCGCACGGCGGAGGAAGATCAACGCCAAATAAAACGCTGGCGAGCATTCAGGCGTCATGCAGGAGCCATAAAAAAGTACTGTGAGCCATATGATTTTGAATGTAGAAAAAAACAAAGACAGGCCTTGTTACACTGGGCCTATGATGCACGAAATTTATAAAAGCCTGGCCGCTATTTTTACCAAGGTTTATTGATCAATGAATTTTCTTAGTTCCTCATTGAACTTCGTTTGTTCTTCAAGAAAAACAGCATGACCACTGTCTTCAAACACTACCAGGCGTGCGTTCTGGATTTTTGCTTCCATGTATTTAGCAGCTTCGACAGAGTCTAGCGCGTCATGTTTGCCATGTAGTAGTAATACCGGACAATCGAAGGCGGCTAAGTACGGTCTTAAATCTGCCCAGCGGGAATCTTCAATAGTCTTTGTAGCCGCATGCAAGGGAACCAGCATTGCCTGGTTGAATAGCGATGTTGAAGTCGTTGAATCAATTTCCTTATTGAATAGATTTTCAACAAAGCCCTCGGTCCATAAAGGCCGGTTTTCTATTATTTCATTTAGCCATGAATCAATATCGCTTTGGTTATGACCGTACTCAAAATCAGCCAGGCGACCCCAGCAGGGTGTACCGCCGACAAGTACCGCCTTGGATAGAACATTACTATAAAGTTCTGCAAACTGGATTGCGATTGCAACACCAAGTGACCAGCCGACGTAGATTGGCTTGTTTAAGTCGAGGGATTTAATGAGCTTGTAAACATCTTTTGCATTTTGCTCAATGGTATAACCATCAGCGGGTTTATCTGAAGCGCCATGCCCTCTCAGATCGAGTGTGATGCAGCGGAAACTTTTTGAAAGCTCGAGCACCTGGTTTTCCCATACACTATGGGAGGTACCGAAACCGTGTACGAAAACGATCGGAGGACCGTCACCGATGTCCTCGTAGTATAGGGCCACATCTTCACTAACCTGGCAATAGGGCATAGGTCTTAGCTAACAAGTTCTGTTTTAGTGTTCGGATTATTGTGTTACTTCAACTGCCATTTTTTTTGAAGTTAAATAAATAAAGACCAGCGAGGGAATAATCATAGTCAGCACAGCAAAAATATAAATATTCGTATAACTCTCACCCTGTTTTATATAACCGGCAACAGCAGGGCCGATCATGCCCGCGAGGCCAATACAGCTTGGAACTAGTAGCAGTAATCTGTTTGTTGTATCAAGACGCGCAATGACAGCGAATTGATAGGCTACACCCAATGAGAATCCATATTCCCAAATCCAGCTAGCCATTGCATAGGTATAGGCATCTTCAGCCAGGTGTAACAGCATGA
>JABHFC010000362.1 GCA_018676275.1 Gammaproteobacteria bacterium
CGCCTCATGACACATACGCGGCAAGGTTTGGTGGTCGGTAAGCGGACAGGTCTGATGATTGCGATAAATCGGTCTGTCAGAACGCATGGTAATCGCCTGGATATGGACTTCCGGTAACATTTGCTTTTTAGGAATGTAGTAACCCGAAGGGCTAACGGAACAGCCATATTCGTTCAGTTGCGTTAAATCCACCAGTCCTTCAACAACAATTTCAGCATGTGCGGGTACCAGCATGTCTATGGCTTCTGCTTTCACCATCTCTATATCTTGATCCATGATGGTACCAATCATTTCCAGCTCTCCCCACATGTCCATATGCAGACCCGAGAAATTACCCATTACTTCGTAGGCGGGATGCAGTCCAAAGGCAAAAACAATCGGCATTTCAGTAGCGCCCATGGCTTTGTATTTCCGGATAACGGCATGGGTGTGTGGTGTAACGAAACTAATCAAGCCTGAACGTGGTGCCAGGGGGCTGGTACCTGCATGCGAGGTATTATAAAAGCCGGTTTCAGGATCCTTGACCATATTCATCGCCGTGATATAACCGTCACTTTCACCTTCTGAATGCACCGGCACAGGCAATTTAGTCCAGTCAACTTCATCGCCCCGATAAATGACTTCTTTGACCGGACCTGTTGTCACTTCTACGAACCCTCGTGGCGGTTTTCTCAGACGATAGGCCAGTGTTTTTAAATAATCTTCCTGTGAAACACCGAGGACACGTCCGTGTAATCGACGGTGTTTAACAAGAATATCGCAGAGCCTGAAGTTTGGATAATCCTTGATATTTTCAAACAGGATGGGCTGTTCGCTTTGTGCTGATAGGGCCCCGATATCATCAATATGTACTTCTTTAGTTATTCGGGTGACTAGATCGGCGTTCGTTTCCAGGTATCCACGTAAGTCTTTATCGAGCGTAATACTTTTACCCTTCTTTTCAGTATCGTCTATTTTCTCTTCAGTGCTCATTGATTCTCTCCTTCACGCTGTACTCACAATATGCCGGGCAATTTTTTATCAATTTTTATTATTGCCAGATTAAATATCAATAATTTCAATATCGTATTTATGACTGATTTTACGTTCTAGTACAGGATCTACTAATTCATATTCAAAACAGGGGGACATCTGGATACCACCGATCGCCGGAAAGGTTCCACCATACATAAGGTTATTATCTGAAAATGAACATGACGCCACTTCTTCGTACTGTTTGATAAGCTCATGTGGATGAAGCATCGCGGTCACCGGACCTTCCTGATACAAGGTCTTTTCAGCATCCTTAATAATGAAGGACTTCATGAGCAGCTGATCCCAATGGGACTCGATATCAGCAAAGCGCCACAATGCGAGTGCAAGAGGTTTATCGCAAAGCTGCTTCGAAACGATGACATCGTAGGCTTCCACTTTTCTATCTGTATGATCTGAACCCGTGCCTAGCCAGAGTTCACCTTCATGCATCAGCATTACAAATTCCACCTCACCACTTGAATCACCACCAATGACTTCAATTGAAGTGTCAGTACACAGGCGAGAGGCTGATACCGGGTAATAGCATGGTGTGCGTTCTGGACGCTTAACACCCAATTCCTCAAGCTCACGAATGTGCTTTTCTACTGCATCCCGATCAGATGAGGTCCAGCCAGCCACTATAGCCTTTGTGACTTCTATCTCTTTTTCAATATTGTCATCTATAGATAAAAAATTAAATTTCAATTTATTCATGTTCCTAATCCATATTAAAAATCATTAGTTGATCTGTGGCGATAAAACGCCCTCTGCACTTAAGGCTAATGACAGCAAATTGCGATCGTCTCCATGTTTACCCACTAACGACAAACCGACTGGCGCTTCGCCCTTATTGTGTATTGGAATACTAATAGCACAACGATCAAGAAAGTTTACAGTCGATGGGTTTCGTAACATTAACAAATTATTACTTTGATAGAATTCATCATCGGAAAATTCAACGAGTGGCGGAGCAATTGTCGGCACAGTGGGGTAGATCAATGCATCGTATCGTGATGTGCTCATTGCAACACTTTTAATAATCCGTTCACGCGCCTGTAACAACTCAATGTAGTCAAGCGCCGATTGATCACGTCCCTTGAGAATACGGCTAATCACCCTGGGGTCATAAAGCTCCCCGTGATGCGTCATAAGTTTATGATGCCATGCATAAGCTTCGGCTGCCGCAAAACCACCCTTTGCATTAACGACAGGAAGTTCCAATAGTTGAGCAAGAAGTTCTTCAATGATAACAGCGCCGTGGCTGGATAAAGTTTGTAGTGCATTCTCAAACGCTTTAGCAACATGCGTATCCATATCGTTAAGCACAATAGATTGAGGAACCGCTAAACGCATATCTTTTAGCGAGACTGGCTCGATATCAGTTTCATTTCTACCTGCGAGAACAGCATCAACAATTGCACAACACTCCACCGTGTTAGTCAAAGGTCCAATAGAATCCAGCGACCCCGACAAGGGGAGCGTTCCCTCGCTAGGGATACGATTAGCAGTGCTTTTAAGACCGACTATGCCGCACAGTGCCGCCGGTATTCGACAGGATCCGCCCGTATCAGTCCCAATACCGGCGAGAGCCATATTGTCGGTTTGTGCGACAGCGGCTCCAGAAGACGAGCCACCCGGAATTCTTCCAGTCGCTCTATCATAAGGATTTAATGGCGTCCCATTATGAGGGTTGATACCTAAACCGGAATACGCGAATTCGGTCATATTCGTACGACCGATTATGATGAATCCTGCTTGTTTAAGCCGTTCAACAACGACTGCATCCTTTTTCGCTGGCGTTTCCTCGCTTAACACTCTGGATCCGGCAGTCGTGACATCACCAGCAATATCAAACAAGTCTTTAACTGACACTGGAATACCCGCATACGGTGCTAAATCAAGATTTTTATTACGGGCAATATCGATTAATTCAGCCTGTGCTAAAGCTTTGATTTTATGAACTTTGGTAAACGCTCTGGAGCCCTGACCACCGTCAGTGTCAATGGCATCCAGACATTGCTCTACCAGGGCCTGACTATTGACTTTTCCAGCCAGCAACGCGTCCTGAGCTTGTTTAATAGACTTCAAAATGACTGCTTTACTTATCAGTGTTGGTTAAGGAGCCAATGATTAGCGCTCTGGCATCTCGTGCTCTTCACCGTCGTAGTAATGAATCTCAAGCAGAATACATCCACCATCAGTCTTAAATGGACCATGAAAGGCACCGGGAGGACGACAAGCATAGGTATTGGGATGAAACTGCTCACCACCTTCACCATTTTCATCATTCCCTACATAGAGATCACCTTGAATTAGGTATACTTCTTCCCAATAGTCATGGACGAAAGGACTTGTTGTAAAAATCCCAGGGACCATTTTCAATAAACGCGTACGTGCCCCAGTTTTATTTTCTTCATCAAGAATACCGGTAAGGATTTTATGATCCATACCTACTGGATAGCCTGGTATTTGAACAAAACCATCCTCCAGATCTATAGAATGAAATTCTTTATGTTCTTTGTTGACAATCATTAAACTTTCCTCTTCCAATTATTACTTTTTTAAAAGCTACAATTTTAAATATTTATGATCTATCTGACTAAATATTATTAAGCGCTACTTCAACTATTCCGTTCACGATACGAGTATCGTAGGATGGCACGGACTCGGGGCCATTGACTCGCTGACCCGTACGAACATCAAAATCCCATGCGTGCAGAGCACAAGTCACAACACATTCCTCCTGTTCGTACCAACCTTCAGCGAGTGGAGCGCCCTGATGAGGACAAACATTTCCGATTGCATGGACGCCATCATCTTCAGTCTTAAAAAGCACGATCTGCACGCCCTCAAGCTCAACGAACAAGCCTTGATCATCTTCCAGATCCACCAGCTTGGCAGCGGCAACATAGTTGCCAGCGGGAGCGTCCGAATTTTTCTCTGATAGAGCTGCTTCAGTCATTAGTCCACCTCCGGTTTATATTTACCTGGTTTGATCGCTAGCATCTCTTCATGCAATACATTACGTACCTGACGAGCTTCCGTTGGGCGATAATTATCAACAAAATCTTCCAGGTTGAAATTCCCGAAACCTTTCGGCCAGGCACGATTGGTATCCCACCAGTCAAAATCATCCTTTGCCGGCAGAACCGA
>JABHFC010000363.1 GCA_018676275.1 Gammaproteobacteria bacterium
AGTTAAAACTATCCAGCCTATAGTAGTAGTCCATAACTTACTCATGGCTTCCGGCTCCATGAAATTCAATAACACACCTAGAAAAATCGGTAACCCGGTCATCACAATGCCCTGTAATCTACCTTGCGCTGTCAGACCTTCAATCTTGCCTTCCATCATCTCCTTGCGGCGTAGGGTCTCACCAAGTGTTTCCATAGTTTCAGCCAGGTTGCCACCGACTTCGCGATTAATCAGCAGGGCAGTGACCAGCATATTAAAATCCTGAATGGGGATACGCTCCTGCATACTCTTTAAAGATACTTCAAATTCGACCCCCAGGCGTTGTTCCTTGAGAAATAATTCAAATTCCTGTGAAAGTGGAGCCGGTTGTTCCTTGACCATTCCTTCGAGGGCAATATTCAAGCTTGCCCCGGCACGCATGGCGCCGGATATCATGGCCAGGCCATCTGGTAATTGTTGTTCAAAACGTTTCAGGCGCTTTTTCCGTGCTGAACGATAAATGAAAGCCGGTAAAATAATAATAATACCCATCACGGCTAAAGTAGCCGCAATGTCACCCGTAATAAACCAGGTTAAAATAGGCAAGATTACAATTGCAGCAAGGTTCAGTACGAACAATTGATTCGGGTCAATCGACATGAACATGTCAGACATGTTATTACTGGCGGTGGAAGTAAATGTTTCCTTGTAGTTTTCCATGTACGACTGCACTTTGTTTGCAAATACAAACCACAGACAACTGATCATCAAAAAAACACAAATCAGAGCGAGGTAAAAGCTGACATTTGCAGAAAGTGAAAGTATAAAGTCCATATTTACTAGTTCGAGAAAATTGACATATCTACTGGTAAACCACGCTGACGCATTTCTTCGTAGAAATGTGGTATCGCACCGGTCGCTTCAAAATGGCCCTTGACCTTGCCATTCTCATCAAAACCTTCCTGCTGGTAGCGGAAGATATCCTGCATGGAGACAATTCCTGATTCCACACCAGTGATCTCGGTTATATTGGTTACACGGCGAGAACCATCCGAGTAGCGAGATATCTGCACGATCATATGGATTGCTGATGCGACCATCTCCCTGATAGCGGCGACTGGTAGATCCAGACCGGACATCATTACCATAACTTCTAGCCGTGCGATCATATCCCGGGGCGTATTTGCATGCGCTGTGGTTAGTGAGCCATCATGCCCGGTATTCATCGCCTGCAGCATGTCCAGTGTTTCACCACCACGGCACTCACCGACCACGATACGGTCAGGCCGCATACGTAAGCAGTTTTTCACCAAATCTCGAATAGGTATCGCGCCTTTGCCTTCAAGGTTGGCAGGTCGAGCCTCAAGGCTGACCAGGTGTGGTTGCACAAGTTTTAATTCCGCCGCATCTTCAACGGTTATGATGCGTTCAGTAGATGGGATGAAATTCGATAATACATTGAGTAGTGTCGTCTTGCCGCTACCGGTACCACCTGAGATAAGTATGTTCATGTGATTTTCTACGGCAGTCTCGAGAAAGTTGACCATTTTCTCATTTAATGCACCAAAATTAACCAAGTCTTTGGCGACCAGTTTTTGTTTGGCAAATTTTCGAATGGTCAGGCAAGGACCGCGTAAAGCAAGCGGTGGTATGATGGCATTAACGCGGGAACCATCTTTTAAACGGGCATCAACCAGCGGCGAGCTTTCATCGATTCGTCTTCCCAACGGAGAGACGATACGTTCGATAGCCGTCATTACGGCATCATCACTGGAGAAGGTGATATCAGAGAGGGTCAACTTTCCTGACCGTTCAATAAAAATTTCATCAAACTTGTTGACCATGATTTCGGTGACATCATCGTTGGCGAGTAATTCTTCCAGTGGTCCCAGGCCAACTGCTTCATTTAGTACGTCACTGGCTAGTTTTTCCCTGTCAACGTTATCGGGTAGTTTCGAGCCCATTTCAGCTATTATTTCGCGAACCAGGCCCTCAACATGTTTGCGCAGGCCATCCTCGTCCATGCTACCGATATCAGTACGGCGTAAATCCATTGCCGCGAGCAGTTCATCGTGTACCCGGTTACGCCATTTGAATTTTTCGTCGTGCTGAATCTTTACCAGGGTTTTACTGAGTTCTTCTGATTCATCCAGGATCTGGTGCGGCTGCACACCAATCACAGTTTTCATATCTTCGAAGGCGTCTTCGTCATCCTCGTCAACTTCACCGTCGGAATCAGCACTTACACCAGCCTGTATGTAGTAGCCGCCAATATTAATTTTATCAGTAGTCCGGATCGGGCCGTGGTGGTCCACGTTTTCGCCGTTAACCTCAACGCTGCCTTTCCCGGTTTTATCCTCTATAAATAAACCTTCTGAGGTTCGCGTGATAATCGCGTGATGATTTGCGACCTTCCAACCGCGTAACTGGATAAAGTTATCACGCGATTTACCGATAGAACATTCGTTCACAGGGCAGCTGAAATTTTTAATTCTTTCGCCCTTGGCATTATTGACTAATACATCAAACATAATAATTCCGTATCCTAGTAAACAATATCAAGTCGTTTTTCGTCGATCTGTTCGACAGTGGCTTCAACGCCTTTTTTGGCATAATCTATGGCTTCTTTGTTTATATCAGAATCTGCATTGAAAATCTTTGGGGTGACGAAAATAACCAGCTCGCTTTTTTGATCGCGGAAGTTTTTCGAGCGAAAAAGATGACCGAGTATGGGGATGTCCATGAGAAATTTTACGCCGCTGGTATCTTTTGACGCCTGCTGATTCATTAAACCGGACATCACCAGAGTTTCACCGGAGCGCATGCTTATATCAGTGGCAGTTTTTCGGGTAAGCAACCCGGGCACGTCACCAACCGATACCGATCGATCGATCGCACTTATCTCGGTGGAAACATTGGCGCGAATGTTGTCATTGCGATCCACCACTGGTTTCACACTAAGAGCAACACCAAATTCCTTGAATTCGATGGTGGTGCCACTGATAGTAGAAATCTCGATGGGGAATTCGCCACCGGCGAGGAAGCTGGCTTCACCTCCACTGCGTGTCGATAAACGTGGTTCCGCCAGGATAACGGCATTTCCGGAATTTACTGCAAAATTGATGCGTGATGTTATCTCCGCAGCAATGCCAAAATACCCAAACGCACCATTATTGGCCTGATTAATCAGTCTTGGTAAAGGAGTCGCCTGGTCATTAAAATTCAGCGCGCCATTAAAGGATACTGGCTTCTCTGGCGTAACACGAAAGGTGGAATTAGTAACCCCATCCAGTGCGAGTGCGGCCGCAGGTCCTGCAATGGCTGAGTCCCAGTTAATACCGAAGTTCTCAAGGTAATTCTTGTTGAATTCGGTAATCTTGATATTCATGATTACCATCTTGTTGTCCGGAGCGTCGTCATTCAAAACAGCTTTCTGGGTTAAATCCATCAATCCGGGGATGGCTTCCATCACGGTCGTGATGGCGGATGTATGGCCGCTATCTACCAGGCCCGATAACACGACGCGTTCGCCTACAACACGAATATTGAGTCCTTCCACATCGGCCAGCAGGTTTCTGACTTCATTAGCAGTTTTCTCGGCAGTACTTAAACTCTTGGTGATGTGGACTGTGTAATCCTTTTCCGTGCCGTCCTTGAACCAGATATGGACGTTACTGTCTCCTTCTTTTTCTGCAATGAGTAGTAATTGCCCGTTATTAAGCATGGACGTACTGAGTAGTGTTGAGTTACCAACGGCAATGCGCTCGATGTCACCCACATTCAGAATTTTTATTTTGCCAACATAAAGTTCGATTTTTTCACCGGCAAAAGATGGCTGCAGAGCCGAGGATAATATGAAACATAAAACAAACAGTTTTTTTATCATGATTTTGTTATTCCTGAATCTTTGCTATTTCTAAAAATATAAATTCAACATTACCCGGCACAGAGATCTTAAATTAGTCTCTATTTTTCAATTATCAGGGCGCTTCGCTTGGCAACACCTCTATCTCCCTGCCCACCGACTATCAGCTCAATCCGTTTACTGCCGGTAGTCTTCTTCATAGAAGCTGGTCTTTCCGGCTTTTCTTCTTCAAGCTCAATAATTACACCCTTGTCCTCTTGAGTTGCCGCCTCTTCAAGTATCAGCTCATCCGTTTCCTCAGCTACCACCACACCGGGCTCCAGCATGAGCAGCAGCAAAACAGGTAGCAAGCGAGTCATAACTCCAGTTATTCCTCAGCTGGAACTGGCTCGTCCGGACTAATGTTTAAATTAAATGACTTCGCCTGACCATTTTCACTACCACCACCAATGATGAGCGTAAAACGACCACCTCTCTTGGTGCCGGTGATGGTCTGGCTGTCTGCAACCTGAGAAATTTCTTTATCCGAAAGAATCTTGCCATCAGCACCGATCATGATTTTACTCGGGTCAACGACATTTCCATTTTTGTCGATAATCTCACCCTTCTCATTTACGGTGTAGCCGGCCGCCTCCAGTTGTGCGCGGCTGGCAATGGCCTTACCGTTGGCATCAACCAGGTTACCGTTTTGATCGACACCGGCCGCAACTTTGATACCTGCCTTTTCCAGTTGTTTTTTGCTGAGTATCTCCCCATTAGCAGAAGTTACCAGATCATTTTTATCGACGATGTTGCCGTTGCTATCAACGATGTTTCCGTTTTCATCGATGCTGAGTCCGGCAGCGGCCAGTTGCTCCTTGGTCATAACTGAGCCATCCGAAGCGACAACGATACTTTTTGGATCCACGATATTGCCATCCTTGTCGACGATCTGACCGAGTTCATTGACGCTGAGTCCGGCGGCTGCAAGTTGTTCCTTGCTAAGGACACTACCATCGGCGGCGATAATAAGGTCATCCGGGTTAACGACATTGCCATCCTTATCAACTATCTCACCATTCTCATTTATGCTGTAGCCAGCGGCTGCAAGTTGATCCTTGGTGATGACAGTGCCATCTTTTGCAACCACCATTTCATTTGCTGAAAGAACCTTACCGTTGGCGTCCACAATCTCTCCATTGGCATTGACGGACAGGCCAGAGGCAGCCAGCTGCTGTTTCGTCATAACTGTGCCATCTGCAGCAACGACAACATCATTTACATCGACTACATTTCCATCTTTATCAATTATCTGACCCTTATCATTAATAGTGAGACCTGCTGCGGCAAGTTGTTGTTTTGTCATGACGGTGCCATCTGCAGCAATGACGATGTCTTCGGGATTAACAACATTGCCGTCTTTATCGACAATTTGACCGTTTTCATTCACGCTATAACCAGCGGCAGCCAGTTGCTCGGCGCTCAGGACTTTATTTCCATCCGCATCAACGAGATTACCATTTACGTCTACGCCTGCCGCAACAGTAGCGCGTGATGCGCGTTCTTTTTCAGCCTGCGCCATTTGCACAGCATTGCTGAATAGATCCGGGGAACCGACAGTTGTAAACGCAGAGGCGCCCTGATCATTCCGATTACGTAACAGCGTCACGATGTCGCCTTTATCTATTGCAATAGTAATCAAAGCCGCCTGCTGGGGATCTACTTCCAGAGTAATGTGAGAGAAAGTCGTTTCCGAGCGTCGCTGAGGTTGCCTCAGTGCATCCAGTGTCTCGCTATAGGGATCTCTCCCGGCTGCCAGAACGGTGACATTCTGCGATACCGGGATAATGACATCGTCGGGAGCAAGCATGCCAAGCAACTCGGTCGGGTTTTCAACCCCTTCTGCGGCTTCCAGTAATTCACCGGGGATCGAAGTCAATATCTCAGTGGGCAACATGGCCAGCACGCCGGCCTCCTGTGCCGCTGCAAAAAGTTCAGCGCTGAAACCCGATGCAGCAAAGGGAATGTTGACGAATACATCTACGCGATTGCCGGGGCGGAGAAAACCGCCAATGGAATTTATGTCATCCACACTGATGGTCATGGCACGTTTACCTGGAGGGACAACATCGGAGAAATCACGAGGAAAATCATCATCTATAAAGCTTTTCAGCAGTGTTTTGCCGATGCCAAGGTTGGCCACCAGCGAACGACCGATGTAACGATCAAATTCTGAGGGAAAAATGGCATCATCATGGACATAATCATCCGGTACTTGTAGCGCACTGAAAAGGTTTTCTGTTATTTCTGTGCCCTTGGGCAAATCCTGATTAGCGACAACAACTCTGAGTGTGCGGGCTTGATCCTGTTCGTACTTTGCTTTTAATTCAGCTTCCTTCGCATTCAGATAGAACATTGCGAGTAAGGCCGCAATAACACCAAAACCGAGTGCACCGGCAATCAGGGGAATAGCACTATTCTCTTGTTTTTTAGCCATAATTATTATTCTTTAAATTAAAGATTGTTTTGAAAAAGCTGATAAGCGGTCAAAAAAACGATAAACCATCGGTTATATCGTTTACGCTCGGTGGTATATCAGACGGAAACTCAAATGTTGGGGATGCAGGCACCGAGTTGTACAGTTGATTAAGCTTATTCTCTACAGCAGTAATATTTTCGCCATTTGCATCAAGAACATATTCCCCTAGATTGTCAAATTGCGGCAGCGTGGAAAGAGAAGCCGCATAGGAGTAACCCTGGTGATTGTCATTAATCACGCCGAGAAGATCCAGTAGTACATCACCGCCGGGACCGATGGTGAGCACCATAACTCCGAAAACAAGCACAACTACATATTCGGTCATGCCCTGGCCTCGTTGCGACCGGATTTGCCTTGTAATTTTGGATGTCAATGACATGAATATAAGTTATCAGAAAACGGAATTTTTTACCGAGTTTACTACAACTCGCGTGTAGTTTTTATCTTTCAGTACCATAATAGTGACGCGGTTTCGCCGGTTTTTAAACACCAATGAGTGGCTTTCATCTGTACCAAGACGGCGGTCTGTTTCGGTTGTCCAGCCCTTACCCTGATAATGTTGTCGGTAGAAAGAGGCGTTATTCATCACAGAATGCGTATTTGAGATGATCATCGTAGTTGCATTTTTCCCAGGGTCAGAACTTTTCATCTCATTAATTACATAACTGCCCGGTATTTTCGGTATCGAACTACCTAGCTCGGGTGTTTTTTTCGAGGCTGAGGGTAATGGACTGGTGGAAAGGTATCCCCATGAACCGGATTGATCGTTTTCATTTACCCTCACCTGAACAGTCAGCAGATAGCCGTCTTCGATCCGACTAATAATAAACCAGGGTGCAGCGTCTATGCTTTCCATAAACCCCGGTTTGTCTTTCTCGGCAGGTCTTTTCCACTCGCGCCGATAAAACTGGACCACATCTTCAATTGATTTGCGGCTGTGAAAGGCTCGTATTGCTGATTTTATACCATTGACTTCTATGTTTTTTCCTACCCATTCAACCGATGCGCCAGGTGGTGGCGGGAAGTCGGGAGGGCCGGCAAATGTAGATAGCGGCAGCAAAAAATACAGCAGCGTTACGGCAAGTACTAAACTGCTTTTACGACCTGCTGAATGTGTTTTTAGATACTTCATCGTCTACCTACAGTTTCTTGAGGCATCGGTTCGCGCATTCGCGGCGTCAGTGTAGGTAAAGTCACTCATTCCGGCGTCATTGAGTTCGTGTGAGCCAATTTTTGTATCCATGTCACTGGGATCTGCCACCAGGCGATCGGGGTGCACGGCATCGATATCGATATGTCCCAGCCAGAGACTACCCTTGTCATCGGAGGGCCAGGGAAAACTCGGATTACACAGACGCAGTTCCGGAGCAAGCACCGAAGCGATACTCCAGACAGTTGAAAAACCCGGAATCGCATTGATCAGTTCCTTTAATAATACAGTTGGCACCATGCCGCCAACCTGATTATAGGTGTGTTCAACGCCACCCGTATTCCAGGCATCGGAAAGAACCGCAGCGGACGCTATCATATTGAAGTTGGTGGGAATCGTCCCAGAGAGTGCCAGGTTTGAATCAGTCCCGGTCAAATTTCTGTAATTTGGCGGCACCGAAATGCTCATAGATTCGGTGACGTTGGCATATCCTTCGGTGGTAATGGCATTAAATCCAACATCTGAACCGATCAGGGACATCAGGTCGCCGACCACACCGAAAATAATGCCAATTCCCTTTAACAGAATGTTTATGACATCGCCTATAACGGGAAGCGTTGGTGTTTCCGTTGAACTGGTCAAATTGGTACGAATACCATTCGCTCCGGAATAAAGTGGTGCCCCGGTATGGTCTTTCCAGAGAGGATTCCTGCGCGATCCGGCCCAGCCAGTAATCGAATCGGCAGCAGTAATGGGGTAGGTAGTAAACTCATCTCCGGGGTCAGTATAAAAGCGCTGTTTAGTCTCATCGCGCGTCTTTGTCGTTGATTTAACCGGAAAATCAAAGGCATTAAATCCACCCATCACCTCTCCACCGTTATTGAGTCGGCCGGTACTGTAATCTATGCCTCTCTCGGTATCGTTGGCAAACCAGACAGTGTATTCCCAGGCCTGGTAACGTGCTGCCTGGATATTGGCCTGCTTGATATCTATGTACTTGCCAATCAGGGACATGGCCAGGAATAGGGGTACCAGGAAAAAAGACGCGCTGATTAAAAACTCGGTCATGGCCTGACCCTTATACTTTTGTCGTTGTTTAGTTATGCGTTTCAATTGAGATGTACGCTATCAGGGTAGAAAAGACGAAAGCTTGTTCATTATTGAGCTGAATGAACTACTCAGATTAATAAAATCTTCTTTTTGTTGTATTGCCAGTCCTAGAGTACGATCGGCATAAGTTGTATCAACAAGTCGCGCCTGCCAGTAAGGGTTAAACGCACTCCCGACTTCGGTCATACCATCACCTCGATGAAAATGTGCTGCCAGCCTGTCAGTAGGCCTGGCGAAATACAATTCAGATTTTGATAATACGGCCAGTTCTCTGTCTGCTAAAGCTTCATTTAATCTTAATCTTCCACCAGGTTCGGAAGAATCCGCCACGTTGTCATCTTCTAAATAATAGGTGTTAAAATCGTCTTCATCCTGGACCAGGCCAACCAACAGGTTCGGCGCGCCAACACCAAGGAATGGTCCTTTACCCGTGGTATCTACATAATATGGCAGACCGGCATAGCTTTTATTTACCCTTGAACCGAGGGTAGTCTCATAGACCTGAGCGGCCAGCGCGATACCTGCCGGGGGAATAGGTCCAGGTCCGGGGGACAGCCAGGCCAGCATGTTATTGGCGGCTTCGCCATAGTGATCCGTTTCGACAACGCCACCAAGGGAGGCCAGTAACATGTCCTTGGAGGCCAGGTTATTGGGTGTGTTTTTGCCGACCTCGGTAAAACCTGATCCAAAAGGCAGGGCAGTGGGGAAGGGGATTTCAGGCACTATTTCAATGTCTTCTCCCATGATTGTCAGGTACATACTGGCCTTGGAATCGCCGAATTTAAAGCCACCTCCAACACTGACCGACTCGCATAGACCCAAAGCACATGCCTCGGCCCAGGCCTTGAAATAAACATTGAGTATGACAAAAAGGCCGGTAGTATCCGCACTCGACCAGTTGGCGAGCTGTCCGGCCTTAACTTTTCCACTTGCAGGTATCTTAAAGCGTAACTCGCTTGCGCCTTTACGCTTTAAGGCCAGGTCAAAAGTTAATTCAAAATCAAAGCCAAATTCAACCGAGGCTACCAGGATATCAATCTTAAAACTGGGATGGAGCTCAATTTCCAGAGGAAAGCCCGGCGGACGCATTTCCCAACCGCGGCCTTCGACAAAGGACGAACAATCGGGAATGATACAGACCTTGGAACCCTTGCCACTGGTAAAGGGGTCACGTGAATCCCGTATCAGTGCCGCGAGCCTGGCATAACCACTGTCCTCGGCACCAAAATCAGCAACATCAACCTTTTTCTGACTCATATATCCCGTCGCAAATTGCTCACCGGGCAGGTTTGGGAGAACCCCATAAGTGGCGATATGGGCGATGAGTGAAAGTATGCCAAAATCAGAAATTTTGGTGCCTGGTGGACCATTTTCAGTCAGCACGTCGTCCAGTACACCCACCGCGGATATAACACTGACAGTGTGATAACCAAATTCCGCAAAGCCATATATCTTGTTGATGTTGTGAAAAACCAGTGTAGCCACGTTGGCCAGCTTATTTAGCGCAGTAACGGCCGTTTGCCCGGCACCACGCCAGGGACCGGTTATCGCGGTCACTATCGGAGTTGAGGTGCCCAGGGTTGCCGGTGACAAGGCAATTTTATCGTAGGTATCGAGATAATCTGCAAAGGATTTAAAGTGATGGGCCCAGGAGGCCAGCCCGACAAACTGGCCGATGGCCACTTCGTTGGCGACAATGGCACGATTCATGTAGGAGGCAAAATTCAGGTCCCGTGCTTCTACCGTGGACATGCTGAAGGCCGCAGCATCCGCTGCATTTTGCAGCTGCATTTTGTTAGTGGTCAATTTGCCTGCTTTGAACATGGCAAAGGTGGATGTCAACAGTATTGCGGAAAACAAAACGACAAACACGGCTGCCTGGCCGTGTTGTTTTTTAATAGGTGCAGACTGATGTTTTGCCAATGACATTACCCCGTGAGCTACAGATCATCAGCCAAACAGAATCTGAAAGCTAATGTATACGATAAAAATGCAAAAGAAACAATCGACGCATCAGCCAGGCGCTGATGCGTCTACATCATGATAAGGAGAACAGTGGATCTCCTGTTTTGATCATTTATCCGATTTATTAAAATCCTTCATATCGCGTGATTCAAAGCCTGCTCCTGTTGCTGTTTTTTCCGTCACTGTCGAATCTTTACCGCTAAGTTCTTCCGAAACATTGCCTACCTGTTCCTTCAGCGAATCGCCAAAAAAGGTAAAAGCACCGATGCCAGCAATAGCGATCAGCGCGATGATAATGATATATTCGGTCATGCCCTGGCCAAGTTGTTTGAACTGTTTTCTCATGTAAATTCTCCGCAGCAGATGATAATTAAAAAAATGCGACTACTGCTTGGATTATGGTCGCATGAAGGGGGTAAAGCAACATGATAACGAGTTAATTGTCGCCAGTTTCATGTACTTTGATTACAGAACTTGAATTTTCCGCGATAGACCACACATTATGGGTCTGAATTAATCTATCTTACTATTTTTAACCAAGGAACAATGACGTATGAGCGTTGAGACAAATAAAGAAACCCTCGGTTTCCAGACCGAAGTTCAGCAAATGCTGGATCTTATGATCCACTCTCTTTACAGCAACAAGGAGATATTCCTGCGGGAATTGATTTCCAATGCTTCAGATGCTGCGGACAAACTTCGCTTTGAGGCTTTAACCGATGATTCCCTGTTTGAAAACGATTCAGACCTGAAAATCCGGGTTGAATTTAACGAGAAGCAAAAGACTATTACAGTCATTGATAATGGTATAGGCATGTCCCGTGACGAGGTTATTGAAAATCTTGGAACTATCGCCAAATCCGGCACCAGGCAGTTTTTTGAATCACTTACCGGTGATCAAAGTAAAGACAGTCAACTGATAGGCCAGTTTGGTGTCGGTTTTTATTCTGCATTTATAGTTGCTGAGAAAGTAGAAGTATTTACTCGTCGCGCCGGTATAGCAGCAGAGCAGGGGGTTCACTGGATTTCCGAAGGCAAAGCTGATTACACCTTGGAAACGGTCGATCGTACCGCCCGCGGTACCAAAATAGTGCTTCATATGCGCAAAGAAGCAAAAGAGTTTCTGAATGCTTATACCTTGCGTTCAATTATTAACAAATATTCAGATCATATTTCCATGCCGATCGTTATGGATAAGAAAATTGAGGCTGAAAAAGTCGAGGGTGAAGAAAAGGCTGAAGATCAGATAGTCGAAGAGACCGTTAATAGCGCCACGGCACTCTGGACACGCGGCAAAAAGGATATTTCAGACGAAGAATATAATGAATTTTACAAGCATGTCGGTCACGACTATCAGGAACCACTGGCTCGTATTCATAATAAAGTCGAAGGTAAACTGGAATACACCAGTTTGCTGTATATCCCCGCTCACGCACCCTTCGATCTGTGGGACAGGGAAAAACGTCACGGCATAAAACTCTATGTCAGGCGCGTGTTTATTATGGATGATGCCGAACAACTGATTCCATCCTATTTACGTTTTGTTAAAGGTATTGTCGATTCCGATGATTTGCCACTGAATATCTCTCGCGAAATTTTACAAAGAAACAAGACTATCGATGCCATTCGTTCCGGTTGTACCAAGAAAATCCTTGATCTGCTGACGAAAATGGCGAAAAAGGAGGAAGAAAAATATGCCAGTTTCTGGACTGAATTCGGCAAAGTACTGAAAGAAGGCGTTATAGAAGTTACTGATAAAAAGGAAGATCTGGCTAAATTATTTCGTTTTTCTTCTACTAAGGAGGACAAGGAAGAACAGACAGTTTCTCTGGAGGATTACATAGGCCGGATGCAGGAGGGCCAAAAGGCGATTTACTACATTGTCGCTGATAGTTTCTCAACTGCCAAAAACAGCCCGCATCTGGAGATTTTTCGCAAAAAGGGCATTGAAGTTATTTTGCTAAGTGATCCTATTGATGAGTGGGTGACGACACATTTGAATGAATTCGATGGCAAACCTTTGGCTTCGGTCAACAAAGGTGAACTGGATCTGGATCCTGCAAAGGAAGACGAAGGTGATGAAAAGAAAGATAAAAAGAAAAGAGCAAAACGAGGTGAAAAGGAATACAAGGATATCGTAATCAGGCTGAAAGAATTACTTGAGGATAAAGTAAAAGATGTGCGTGTCAGCGACAGGTTAACCAGCTCACCAGCCTGTCTTGTGGCAGACGAGAACGATATGGGTCGTCACCTGGAACAGATCCTTGCTGCATCCGGTCAATCAATGCCGGGTAGTAAACCAATTCTGGAGATAAATCCGAAGCATCTTATTTTGAAGAAACTCAAAGATGAGCAGGATGAAGATCGCTTTAAAGACTGGTCACATATAATTTTCGATCAGGCATTATTGAGTGAAGGCGGCAAGCTGGATGATCCTGCAGCATTCGTTCATCGTCTTAATAATATGTTTCTGGAGTTATCGAAAGATACGAAATCTGACTGATGTAGAGTCAGGTCAGTTTTGTAAGTCCAGTCAATATCTGGGCCAGGATTCTTTAGCTGGCTCAGGGTTCACTTTGCTATTGGGCAGGGACTCGGCACTTTCTTCAGGGTTGTTCACTGCTTGTGAAGTGAAGGATATGATTATTCAGAGTTTCCTTATCTCTCAAATCGACTAGAATGGAAGCCAGAGCCCAATATAAAAGATCAATAATTATATATGGAAATCGACAAAGTTGATTTTTCAAGCCTGTTAAAAGAGCTGACGGATATTGGTGTTGCGCTGTCCGCAGAGACGGATCATGGTCGTTTACTGGAAATAATTCTGTTAAAGGCTATGGAAGTGACTAATGCCGATGGCGGCTCTCTTTACACACATACTGAAGATAAACGTCTGAAGTTTGAAATAATGCTGACCAAATCACTGGGAGTTCACAAGGGTGGAACCAGTGATGAAGAAATTGAGTTTTACCCTATCTCCCTGTACAGAGATGATGGCAGCGCCAATAAACAAATGGTTGCTGCATGGGCGGCAATTAGTGGTGAAACGGTAAATATCGAAGATGCCTATACCAGCGAGCAATTTGATTTTTCCGGCACCCGAAATTTTGATGAGAAGACGGGATATAGATCCATGTCTTTCCTCACCGTACCAATGACTAACCATGAAAACGAACTTATTGGTGTTCTGCAATTAATAAATGCCCAGGATCCTGAAAGCGGTGAAGTCATACCATTTTCCGAATTTGATCAACAGGTAGTTGAATCCCTCAGCTCACAAGCAGCAGTAACAATAACCAATCGCAGTCTTATCGATGCACAAAAGCAGCTATTTGATGCATTGATCCAGTTGATTGCTGATGCCATTGATGAAAAGTCGCCTTACACGGCAGGTCATTGTCGACGCGTGCCAGTATTAACGAACATGCTAGCCGATTCCGTATGTGCTATGGATAGTGGACCATTGAAAGATTTTCAAATGACCGAGCTTGAAAAATATGAGCTGGAAGTGGCTGCCTGGTTGCATGATTGTGGAAAGATCACCACACCTGAATACGTTGTGGATAAAGGAACCAAACTGGAAACTATTTTTGACCGAATTCACCTGGTTGATCATCGATTTGAAATATTAAAACGAGATGCTGAGATTGAAGCCCTGCGCCGCCTGGCGAAGGAAGCTAATGGGAAGGAAATTGATCTGAAAAATGATGCTGTCTACCAGCAAAGATTGAGATGGGTGGAAGATAGTCGCAATTTCATTCGTAATTGTAATATCGGTGGTGAAGCGATTAGTGATGAGCAAACTTCAAGGATTGATGAGATTGCCAATCAGATGCTACTGGCTCCTTCAGCCGAGGAAGAACCACTTTTATCTACGGAAGAAACACAAAATCTGAAGATCGGCCGTGGCACCCTGTCAGTCCGGGAAAGGGAAATTATAAATAACCATGTCAGCGTCACCATCAAAATGCTGGAGTCCTTACCTTATCCAAAACATCTTCGGCGGGTACCGGAATACGCCGGTGGTCATCATGAGAAAATGGATGGTACCGGATATCCGAACCGCTTAACCGGAAAGGAAATGTCGTTACAGGCACGTATGGTCGCCATTGCCGATGTGTTTGAAGCACTAACTGCCAGTGATAGACCGTACAAAAAGGCGATGCCACTTTCACAATCATTAAAAATACTGGGTCAAATGAAACTTGATGGTCACATCGATCCGGATTTATTCGATATATTTGTGCAGGACAAGATTTTTCTAAAGTATGCTCACGAGCATCTGGATGAAAAACAGATTGACGATGTTGATCTGACACAAATCCCGGGCTACCGGGTTCACTAGTAAAAAAAACAGCCAACGAGCGTGAAATCTCCTGAAGAGGTAAACACTCCTTATCAATTTATTCTCTGGGCGGAAAAGTGCTTCGATGAATCGGACCTTTTTTATGGTCACGGAACTGATAATGCCTATGACGAAGCCGTTTACCTGATTCTGCGTGGCCTGGGACTTTCTTTTGAACTGGATGACACAGAACTTAATCAGTCGCTTTCGAAAGAAGCAAAAGATTATCTTGATGCTTTAGTAAGGCAACGAATAGAACAGTGCTTACCGGTTGCCTACATTCTGAATGAAGCATGGTTTTGCGGTTTGTCTTTTTATGTAGATGAACGAGTATTGGTACCCCGTTCACCCATTGCTGAATTAATTGGTGAAAAATTTTCGCCCTGGGTAAATGCCAATGAGGTAAAACATATACTTGATGTCGGCACTGGCAGTGCGTGTATTGCCATAGCCATGGCACTTGCCTTTGAAGATGCAACGGTTGATGCCGTAGACATAAGTACCGATGCACTTGCGGTGGCCGATGAAAACAGCCGACGCCATGGAGTTAGTGATCGTTTGCGTCTCATTAGATCAGATCTGTATGAAAACCTGGATAAGCAACGTTACGATATTATAATTGCCAATCCACCCTATGTAGATGCTGAAGATATGCAGAACCTGCCAGAGGAATATCAGCATGAGCCACGCATTGGTCTGGAAGCCGGAGAAGATGGTTTGCGACTGGTAAGAGAGTTATTATCACAAAGTCGTAATCATCTTAATGATGAAGGTATTCTGATTGTTGAAGTCGGAAATTCTCAGCATGCATTGATCGAAGAATTCCCGCAGTTGCCGTTCATGTGGCTGGATTTTGAACATGGCGGAGATGGCGTTTTTCTATTAACAGCAGAACAACTTGAAGCGCTATAGTGTGGAACAATATCATCCTTAATATAAGATAATACGAGTCAATATAGATGGCTGATAAAAAGTTAGCAGGCAATCCGAAACAGACGATTTTTAAAGCTGTTGCTAACAATGGCCTGCTGGATAGAAGGTTATTACTTAAATCAGGCCTGACCTTCGTTGCGGCTTCCGTAACGGCGAATATGGCAAATGCCAGCAATGCCAACAGTAAATCAGCAAAGAAAATAGATCCTGCTAACCCGCCATGGATGCATACACCGGGCGCACCTTTTTCCAACTATGGTAAACCCTCGGTGCATGAGGAAGATGTGGTGCGCTATCCTGCGGCCAATAGTCAGGTTGATGGCAATGGATCATCATGGACGCCTCTGCACGAGTTGGAAGGCATGATTACCCCTAATGGATTACATTTCGAAAGACATCACAATGGCGTTCCACAAATTGATCCGGCAGAGCATCGGTTATTGATTCATGGTCTGGTCAAGCAAGCTTCATTCTTTACAGTGGAAGATTTACTTCGTTATCCGATGCATTCACAAATTTGTTTTCTGGAATGCGGTGGTAATAGTAATGCTGGATTTAATAAACGACCGGTAGGAGCAAGTGCCGGTTATTTCCATGGACTGGTATCGTGTAGTGAATGGACAGGTGTTCCATTGTCTGTCCTGTTAAATGAAGTGGGTGTGGACAATAAGGACCATTGGCTGATTGCTGAGGGCGCAGATGCTTTTGCCATGAACATTAGTATTCCAATGGAAAAAGCCATGGATGATGCAATTCTCGCGTTCTATCAAAATGGTGAAAGGCTACGTCCTGAAAATGGTTATCCAATGCGTCTTATTTTGCCCGGTTGGGAAGGCGTCATGAATGTAAAATGGCTGCGTCGGCTGACTGTTGCGGAATCACCTGTTATGGCGCGTAATGAGACTGCACGTTATACGGAATTGCTCCCGTCTGGCAAAGCCAATATGTTCAGTATGGAGATGGAAGCAAAGTCATTAATTACATCGCCATCATCCGGTATGCATTTGCAGCAAAAAGGTTTATATCAAATAACAGGTTTGGCCTGGAGTGGCAGTGGTAAAGTCAGCAAGGTGGAAGTAAGTGCTGATGGGGGCGAAAGCTGGGCGGAGGCGGAGTTGCAATCACCTGTATTAGAAAAATGTTTCACTCGTTTTCGTATCCCATGGCAGTGGGATGGTAGTGAATCGGTATTGAAAAGTCGGGTCACAGACGAAAGTGGCTATCGTCAGCCAGAGCGGAGTGAGTTAATTAGCCAGCGAGGGCGACATGGTTTTTTTCATTACAATGCAATTGTCAGCTGGGCAGTAGACAGTGAAGGCTACGTAACACATATATATGATGATGAAGATAACGATAACGGCACTGGTATTGACGCTGATTGGGATTAGTTGTGTAAGCGCTGAGCCTTCAGCTGGTCCGAACCTGGGTCGGCATGCAAGCCCGGATCAAATAAAAAGGTGGCAGATAAGTGTTATGCCAGATGGTTCCGGTTTGCCTGCTGGTCAGGGAAATGTGAGTCAGGGTAAAATTATTTATCTGCAGAAGTGTCAGTCCTGTCATGGCCCCGATGGACAAGGTGCAAGTGCGGACCAACTGGCAGGGGCAAGTATGAAGCTTACCGATGAGTGGCCGGAAAAGACTATTGGAACATACTGGCCTTTTGCTACGACTCTGTTTGATTTTAACCGGCGTTCCATGCCTATGCTGGCACCGGGTTCTCTGAGTGACAATGAGGTATACGCGGTGACGGCTTATTTACTTTATTTGAATGACATAATCGACGAAAAAGCAGTCATGAATGCAAACACTCTGAAGAAAGTGCGTATGCCTAACCGTGATGGCTTTATTAATATGTATAAAGACAATGATAAATAGCACAAGATTAAAATCCATAAAGCAGTTTTGTTCATTACCCGTTAGAATACGCGCCCATGTCAGGTAATAGCTTCGGAAAATTATTTTCAATTTCTACCAGCGGCGAAAGTCACGGTAGCGGATACCTGTGCATTGTTGATGGCTGTCCACCGGGAATGGAATTGTCCGAGGCCGACCTGCAACATGATCTGGATCGACGCAAACCGGGAAAATCCCGTCATGTCACCCAGCGAAAAGAATCAGATACAGTCAAGATTATGTCAGGTGTGTTCGAGGGTCTGACAACAGGAACTCCAATAGGCCTGCTTATTGAAAACGAAGATCAACGTTCCAAAGATTACTCAAAAATAAAAGAAGTCTTTCGCCCCGGTCATGCTGACTATACCTATCAGCAAAAATACGGTTTGCGTGATTATCGTGGTGGCGGCAGGGCTTCCGCGAGAGAGACCTGTATGCGTGTGGCAGCCGGTGCCATTGCAAAAAAATACCTGCGGCAAGAATGTGGCTTGATAGTAAAAGGCTACCTGGCGCAACTCGGCCCGATTGAGCTTGCATGTAAGGACTGGGATGCCGTAGAACAAAACCCCTTCTTCAGTGCTGACCCGGATCAGGTCACCGAACTGGAAAGTTATATGGATAAGTTACGCAAGGAAGGTGACTCCGTCGGTGCGAGAGTAAATGTTATTGCTGAAAATGTACCTGTGGGTTTGGGTGAGCCTGTTTTTGATCGTCTTGATGCAGATATTGCCAAGGCAATGATGAGTATTAACGCTGTTAAAGGCGTGGAGGTTGGCGCTGGCTTTCATTGTATCGAACAAAAAGGC
>JABHFC010000364.1 GCA_018676275.1 Gammaproteobacteria bacterium
ATAATCGATATAGGCATCCTGCAGGCCATCAATACCAGAGCCGGTGAAATCATATTGCAACTTGTAATTCCAGTACTGCCAGAGCGTTCCCTGCGCGAATAAACGAACACGACGTAATTCAGTACCATCATTATGTCTTGATGCATCTTCTGCGTAACTCGCTCCATCTACCTGAATGCGACCACCTACCCGAAACTTAAAATCTCCGTCATTTGAAGCCACTTCAAATTTACCTAAGGTATTGATAGTGACCTTGTTATTAAGCTTATTACTTTCTGCTACTTTTGCTTCAACAACTTTTTCGATTTTCTTATCTATGCTCGTTGCTGTTGTCGCAGCGACGCTGCTGGAAGCAGAATCCTGTTCCGCGACACTCTTTACCAACAGGTAAGTCTTCGCATCGATGGTGCCGTTTTCCTGTAGAGCTTTTAATAACTCCATTAAAGCCTGGTTGCTGCCAGCAAATGCTGAGCTGGATGGCAATATCAGCAAAACGAGTAAAATTAACGGAATTGTTCGTATTATTTGTGACATTTAATATTTCCTGATTTCAATTAATATATGTAGCAAAAAGCATCTATATCTAAATCCGCCTGCATATTAAACACAATACTCAGATTATTAAATATGTTATATATTGCATATATATGAAATTTAAATTTGATATCCGCTGGATTACCAACACCATTGATGATGAGGAACTCGATCCTCGATTATTGGTACTGCTAAAAGAGATAAGAGATAGAGGATCGTTAAGACAAGCTGCTGATGCCAGTGGTATTTCCTATCGCTTTGCCTGGGAACTATTCCGTTTATGGCACGAACGCTTCAGCATGCCTTTGGCACTATTCGAGAGAGGGAGGGGTGCAAACTTGACTGAACTCGGAGAGAAATTATTGTGGGCTGAGCAAATCCTGTCCAGTCGTCTGCGTACAGAATTAAATGAGCTCGGCGAAGAATTAAATCTTGAATTGAGCCATCTTTTACAGGCCGAGTCTGTTGATAAAAAGATCCGTGTACACGCCAGTCACGATTTGGCTATTTCCCATCTTGAACAGCTTTGTCATCAAAGCAAAGATCTGGATGTTGATTTTCAGGTTCGTGGCAGCCTCGAAGGTTTGCGGCAGCTTGCCCTGGGTCAATGTGATATAGCCGGGTTCCATTTACCCAGGGGAGAACTATCGAAATCACTTCAATCTGATTATCGACCCTGGCTGGATGAGAATAAAGTCAGGTTGTTACAAATCGCAGTACGTCAACAGGGCTTGATGACACAGGCAGGAAACCCAAGACATATTGGCGGTCTGAAAGATCTTTGTCGGCGCTCATTGCATTTTATTAATCGACAAAAAGAATCCGGGACACGTATCATTTTTGATAAGTTACTCGAGCAATCGAGTATCGACCGGGAAAGCATTAAGGGTTACTACCATGAGGAATTTACCCATCTTGCTGTTGCTGCCATGTTGGCCAGTGGAGCTGCAGAAGCAGCATTTGGTATCAAAGCTGCCGCCAGCAAATTTGGTTTACACTTTATCCCACTGGTGGAAGAGAGTTATGTATTGGCTATTGGCGGGAATGTCAGTGATAAATCTTTTTCTGAATTACAGGGTTTATTGCGCACAGATAGTTTTAAAAAGAAAATAAAAGCATTGCCGGGCTATACCGGTACAAACACAGGTAAAATTATTTCTATTGAGAAATTGTTACTTGGTAAATAAAGAAGCCCGGTAGTACTCAATGAGGGGGGAGGAGGTAGAGTAGCTACCGGGCGTTCAAAGCATCAAAGGGAGGTATGATGTCTTGGGTATTATAATAGTAGTCAGAATCATTATTTGCTGTGACTAAATTCACAGTTTTGCGATTAGCAATTCAAAAGGTGGGTAAAACGTGATTGAAGTCACATATTCTGGCCTGGAATACGGCTGCCAAAACCGGGGTCAGGTAAAAATCAGGAAATTTCCTCTGTGAACTCTTTGCTGACCAGACTTATTATTGTCCAGCCAGACTCTGCCTGTAGTTCATTTTCAGCGGTAAAAATTTGCAACCTTTCCTTTGCATCAATGGCAAAAAGCGGAATACATTGCTCGCCGTACTTTTTGCAATAGGCTTCGAAATCAAATTCTTCACTAAGCTGTGTGCTGCGAATTATTGCGCCATTTCTAATCCATGTAGCCAATATCCCATGCGTCACTTCCTCACCAAATAGTTGTGCTCCATGGTGTCGTGTAGATATTTTGTGTTTGTCAGTAATGAGTTGGTCTCGTGTTGTGGCAACTTCGAACACATTGTTGCTGCCAAATTCAGGTCTAAATCGAAGTGCGGCAAGAATATCGAGATTGACACGACCAGACATGGCTAACATTTTTCCAATGCCAACCAAATCAAGATGACGGTCTGCATGTTCTGAAATTGGATTTCCATAATAGGCATCCAGTCCTTCCATTCTGGCACGACTGGTGTTTTCCCAATTACTGTCCGTGAGTTTTACCTTAATGCCAATGTCCTGCAGGGCTTTGCCGATGGTTCTGGCAACATTACCGGCACCGATAATCAATAGTCCCGTTGGTGGTGGCTCTCGGACTCCGAGCCATTGCGCCAGGTATTTCGCAGTGGCACTTTGTATTAGCACCGTGCCGATAATAATCATGAAGGCAAGTGGAACTAATAGCTTGGCTTCCGGAAAACCGGCCTCTTCAAGACGGATAGCAAACAGGGCAGCTACTGCCGCACATACAATACCGCGCGGCCCTATCCAGGCAATCATTAGACGTTCTTTGAAAATTAAATCAGAACCGAGAGTAGATACGAAAACAGCCAGGGGTCGGGCAATGAACATGACCACAGCCAGTACCCATAAAGCTGGCCAACCAATAGCAAGCAATTGATAAATGTCTATGCGAGCGGCAAGAACAATAAATAACCCTGAGATCAACAACACGCTCAGGCTTTCCTTGAAATCGAGAATATCGTCGATATCAAGACCCTTCATGTTCGCCAGGGTCATGCCCATGATGGTTACTGCCAGTAATCCGGATTCGTGCTCGACGACATCAGCGATCGCATAAACGCCAAATACAAGAGTTAATGAAAGAAC
>JABHFC010000365.1 GCA_018676275.1 Gammaproteobacteria bacterium
TGTGTTTTTTTGCAACTTTGGCGATGCCCGCCGGGGTCTTCCCAAAAGCTGTCTGGAAGTCCACTCTTCCCTCGCCGGTAATAACCAGATCTGCCTTGTTTAAATGTGATTCAAAATCTGTTGCCTGCATAACTATATCTACACCGCTTTGTAACTTCGCTCCGGCGAATGCAACCAGTCCGGCACCAAGACCACCTGAAGCACCTGCTCCTTTTAAACTACGTACATTAATATTCAATCGATTTTTAATTAATCTGGCAAAATGATTAAGATTACTGTCCAACCGTTTTACCATAGCTGGAGTCGCCCCTTTTTGTGGTCCGAACACATATGAAGCACCACGTTTGCCACAAAGAGGATTATCAACATCACTGGCAACAATAATTTTGCATTTTTTCAGCCCGACATGAATATTTTCCATATTGATATCCGCAATACGATTAAGCATGCCACCAGCAGCGAGTGTTCGGATTTCTCTCCCCCTGCTATCCAGAAATTTCACTCCCAGCGCCTGCGCCATACCTGCGCCACCGTCATTCGTTGCCGAACCACCAATACCAATAATTATTTTCTGCGCACCCTTATTGATTGCATCAATTATTAACTCTCCTGTTCCATGGCTTGTTGCTGTTAGCGGGTTTCTTTCTGACTCTGCAATTAAGGGTAAACCTGATGCTTCTGCCATTTCAATTACCGCCGTAAGCTTATCAGCCAGCAAGCCATATCTAGCCCTGATCACTACGCCATCGGGTCCGCTCACTTTCCTGTAGACAAATTTCCCACCCATCGCATCTACTAGCGATTGCACAGTTCCTTCGCCACCGTCAGCCATAGGTACTTTAACGCAATTCGCCTTTGGCAAAACACGCTGGACACCTTTCTCAATTGCTTTAGCTACCTCTAGCGACGTCAGGTTTCCTTTGAATGAATCGGGAGCAATTACTATTTTCACTGAAATTCTCTTTCAACTATAAAAAAAGAGCCGTAGTGTACTTCAAGCACGTAGACAAACAACAGTCGATATACTATTTATTAGCTAAAGTTGCGATGGTTTGGCGCAATCCCACCACTACTCTTGCCATTGACTCGTAGTCAAGAGTCCGATGCATGTCGCCAGCGGTATGATATTTTCTGTTTCGATAATTTGAAGTATCCGTAACCATAATAGCCGGGAACCCATAAGACCAGAATGAAGAGTTGTCCGAACGTTTTATATCCGGCACCAAAAATTGAGGCGAGATTAACCCCTCTGATGGAAATCGATTAAAACCACGAAACTCCCTGATCACATCATGCAAGAAATTTCTGGACGAGAAATCTGATACAAAGGCAATAAAATTTGCCTGGTGAGGATAAAAATAGCTGAGGGGCTTCGGGTAAACCTGACTATTTGGCTTTAGCGAATAATAACCCAGCATTTCAAGTGAAATCATACCGCTTATTAATTCATTGCGATCATATGAATGTTTGGCATTGACCCGACTTCCCATATTATCGCGACCAAAAAACGGCCATTCTTCATTTGCAAAAGCGACAAAGCGGATCGTTTTGGGGAATCGTTGCTCACGCAAGCCCCGTGCAATCTCCAACAATGCCGCGACACCCGACGCATTGTCATCTGCGCCCGGGCTCAACCAGACTGAATCGTAATGTGCGCCAATGACAATTATTTCATCACGGCGCTGCCTGCCGTAAATATTAACAACAATATTGCGATAAAGTTTGTCGCTATAAATTTCAGATACAGGATTTAAGCCCATATCTCGAAAACTCGTTTCTATGTAGTTGGCTGCCTGTTCGAGGGAGCCTTTTTCGATGTAATGACGTTCTCCAATTTCTTCTGACAAGGCAAATACATGAGCACTTAACTTCTCTTTTGTTAATATCTCATCCTCGCTTAATACCGCTAAATCTTCTTTGATTGACTCGCCAGGCATTGAGGTACCATAAAAAACTGATACGATAATAAATATCGAAAATACAATCAGGGTAACTCCGAGCCTGAGAAATAAGTTAATAATATTCTTTCTGTTTATCATAGTTACTATTGAACGAAGGAAGGATGCCTAACCTGGTCCCCGGGCTTGATATCAAACTCTGCTATTTGTCCCGCGTTGACTTCGAGTACCGCCCTGACCCTGGAATCCGATTCAATTCTTTTTGTTGAGTGTGGCACTGCCCTTTCATGAATCTTCAATATCACTCCATTAATATCAATAAAAATAATATCAAGAGGAATGTAGGTGTTCTTCATCCAGATAGCCATATTAGCGGGGCGTTTATAATCCAGCAGCATACCTTGATTCGACGCCATAGATTTGCGATACATAAGACCCCGTTTGCGTGCGGAATTGCTCTCGGCAATTTCTACCTGATAAGCCACTTTCAGAGTATCACCATCAAAAATTTGGAACTCCTCCCGCTTAAGCTTTGTCTCAACTATTACGCATCCAGATAAATAAAGACTAATAAGCCAAACAATGAGGAATTGATGTTTTAATGTCATGCTCTATTATATTTTTGATGATGGACGGCTAAAACGATAATATGCCCGTTCAATTTATACCTGACATCTGTTATTTAACTTAATTTTGGAGATAGTTAATAATGAAGAAATCTGTAATATTTATATTATTCGGGCTTTTCCTGCTCCCGGCAATCACTTCTGCTCACGGCCCAACTCGCCAGAAGGTTGTAAAAGAAATTGAAATCAACGCCGAGCCGGACAAAGTATGGGGCATTATTAGCGATTTTTGCTCAATTAAAAACTGGCTACCTCCCGTAACAGAATGCGAAAGCGATGGTACAAATAATCCGGATATTATTCGCACATTAACGCTGGAGAATGGTGAAAAATTAAGAGAGCAATTACTCAAACATAAACCGGAAAAAATGATGTATCAGTACATGATTGATGAAGCTAACGTAAAAGCAGTACCTGTTAGTTCATATGGTTCTTCTATTTCAGTAAAATCTAATGAAAGTGGTGGTTCAATAATTACCTGGAAAAGTGGTTTTTATCGTGGCTATATGAATAATAACCCACCTCCGGAATTAAACGATGAAGCTGCAGTAAATGCTATATCGGCTATTTATGATGCCGGTCTCGCTACAATAAAGAAACTCGCCGAACAATAAACAGACAACACACCGATGAAACTACTTAAACTGGTTTTCATCGGTGTATTCTTTCATCTTGCTTCTGTCGCAACTGCAACAACCATAGGCTATGTAACAAACCAGGGTTCCAATTCTGTTTCTGTTCTTGATCTTGACAACTTTCAAACGATTGATGAAATCAAGGTAGGCTTGAAACCTGCTGGTATTGTCGTCTCTCCGGATAAAACCCGGGTTTATGTAACAAACCCCGAAAGCAAATCAGTTTCCGTAATTGATACAGCAACTAATCAGCTTGTGCAAAACCTGAACGTTGGGGATGGCCCACTAGCTATTGAAATCAGTCCCGATGGCTTATTTGTCTACGTGGCGGATTGGTATAGACATATTATTTCGGTTATCGATACTGCAGAAACAAAAATAGTTAACACCATAAAGGTAGGTCACTCTCCGGCCGGGATAGTTGCAGACCCCCTGGGGAAAGTGATTTATGTCTCCAATCGGGATGACAACACTGTCATGATTGTTGACCTAAAGTCAGGAACTCCTCAGACAACTATTCCCGTGGGCAAAGCACCTTTTGGAATGGCTTTGTCAGTGCAAAGAAAACAATTGTATGTAGCAAATGTGCAGGACGGTAGCGTTAGCATTATTGACCTTCAAAAAAAGAAAGTCATAGTAACTGTAAAAGTAGGACTGTTCCCATATGCTATAAGTTATCTGCTCAAAGCCGATCAGCTTTTTGTGACTAATCAGCGTGATAACACAGTCTCGGTTATCGATCTAAAAAACTATAATACTGTTAAAACGATTGATGTCGGCGAATACCCTGAAGGCATAGACAAACACCCTTCAGAAGCTTATGTATATGTTGCAAACTGGTTTGATGGCACTATTTCCGTTATCGACACTCTCACTCTTGAAGTAAGCAATTCAATAA
>JABHFC010000366.1 GCA_018676275.1 Gammaproteobacteria bacterium
CCAGCACAAAATCGCCTTCGTTTTCTCTATCCTCATCATCCATGAGAATAACCATACGACCTGCGCGGATTTCTTCAATCAGTTCTTCTGTGGTATTTAATGCCATGAAACTACACTATGTCTTGGTTAAGGGGATAAAAGGGTACCGACTATCATAATCGATAGCAAAGAAGTTTTACTCTCTTTGTAAACCTTCCAGGTAACGGGCAATCAGATCAACTTCCAGGTTAACCTTTGAATTCTTTTTGTAAGAAGAAAAGATCGTTTCATCCATGGTGTGTGGAATAATATTAACGGAAAAGATATTTGTGGCTACTTCATTCACCGTTAGACTGACACCATCAATACAGATAGATCCCTTTTTACATAAATATCGGTTTAATTCTGCAGGAATGGCAATTTCATAGCGAAGCGAACGGGCATCTTCATAAAAATCTGAAATCACGCCAATTCCATCAACATGTCCAGAGACGATATGTCCACCCAGACGGTCACTGAGCATTAGCGCTTTCTCCAGATTAACCATGTCGCCTTCTTTGGCTGCAGCAAAAGTAGTGACATCCAATGTCTCGGTCGACAAATCTGTGCTGAATGCATTTTCCTGCAACTCGATAACAGTCAGACAGGTGCCATTAACACTAATGCTATCTCCCATACTAACGTCAGATAGATCCAGTTTACCGGTGTTGATCGTGAAGCGCTTATCCTCACCTCTATCCTCAATCTTCTGAATGCTACCCGTTGCTGCAATGATGCCTGTAAACATAATTAATTTTTTCTATTCACTTTAAATGTCATGCGTTGATCGCGGCCTACCATACGTCTATCAACAATTTCCAGTTCCAGTTTGTCTTTCATCGTCTCTATGGAAGGCAAATGAAACAGACCTTTAGCCTTGTCACCCATTAATACAGGTGCCTGGTATATAATGAATTCATCAATAAGTCCCTGTTCCAGCAAAGCGCCGGATAACTCTGCGCCAGCTTCCAGCAGAACTTCATTGACCTCTTCCTGCTCGGCGAGGTATTGCATAACAGCCTTCAGGAAATTCTGCTCTTCATCCTTTACTACAATAATCTCAGCGCCGGCACTTTCAAGTTCCTGTTTCCTTGTTTCATCACCGTTGTGTGTAAATACCAGTGTGCGTCCGGCCAATGCTAACATTTTCGCACTGGCAGGCAGTCGTAGTTTCCGGTCCAGAATAATTCGTAAGGGTTGACGTTCGCCAAGATCGATAGCTCTTACATCCAGCCCGGGATCATCCATCAGCACAGTACCAATACCAGTCATAATTGCTGCGCTACTTGCGCGCAATTTCTGTACATCTTCTCTCGCTGCGCTTTCGGTGATCCACTTGCTCTCACCGCTGGCCAGAGCGGTTCTGCCATCAAGACTCATGGCCAGCTTACATCGAACAAAGGGACGCTTTTCTGTCATACGCATAATAAAACCCTGGTTCAATCTACCTGCTTCAAGTTCCATTAACCCAGAACATGATTCTATGCCTGCCTGTTTCAATTTTTCCAGGCCTTGCCCCGCCACTTGAGGATTCGGATCTAACATTGCTGCGAATACACTTGTCAGTCCTGAATCAATCAATGCTTTAGTACAGGGCCCCGTACGCCCCTGATGATTGCAGGGTTCCAGGGTGACATAACACCTGGCCCCTTCAGCCTTCCCGGACAATTCTGCAAGTGCATTGATTTCAGCGTGGGGGCCACCCGCGAACTGATGCCAACCCTCTGCAATAATGATATTGTCGCGAACAATCACGCAGCCGACTCGTGGGTTGGGTTGACTACTATTTATACCACGCCGCGCCAGTTGCAATGCACGGGACATAAAAAAGTAATCAGGTTCTTGCCATTTCAACTTTTTTTGCTTTCACTATCGTTATCGCCGGGAAGTAAATCCAGTTGATCCTTTTTAATTTCCGGCGGTAATACATGTTCAAGACGTTCGATCTCCTCCAGAAATGCGCGCACATCTTCAAAGCTGTGATAGACGGAGGCGAATCGCACATAAGCGACCTGATCAATGGTTCTCAGTTCTTCCATTACCCAGTCACCGAGTTTCCTGGCTTTAACTTCACGCTCACCTGCTGCACGTAATTTGTGTGAAACACGCGATACAGCCAGCTCTACCCTGTCCATTTCCACTGGTCTTTTTTCCAGAGCACGCATAATGCCGGAGCGCAGTTTTACTTCATTAAATTGCTCACGGCGATTATCGGACTTGATGATGCGAGGGTAGTTTAGCTCGGCAGATTCATAGGAAGTAAAACGTTCTTTACATTCGGTACATTCCCGACGACGACGGATCTGATCACCCTCGCCAACCAGGCGCGAGTCAATAACTCTGGTATCCACACAAGAACAAAACGGGCAACGCATCTCATTTACCTTTTAATAAATATTTATACCACACTGTCATTCCCGCACCCCTCCGGGCATAAACTCCGGCGAGAATGACAAGAATCGTCATTCCCGCACCCCTCCGGGCATAAACTCCGGCGAGAATGACAAGAATCGTCATTCCCGCACCCCTCCGGGCATAAACTCCGGCGAGAATGACAAGA